>NZ_AKIS01000006.1:0-60411 GCF_000277005.1 Pontibacter sp. BAB1700
GCAATACTAAACTTGATGGCAACTCTTGGGTAGCAGAGATGCGCATACCTTACTCGGCCCTCCGATTCAGCAGCAAGCCGGAGCAGCTATGGGGACTTAACTTCATGCGTAACAGACGGTCCACGCGACAGGAGTTTTTCTGGAATCATGTGGACCCAGCCATCAACGGTTTCATGAACCAGTTTGGCAAGCTTAGGGGCATCAAAAATGTGGAAGCACCGCTGCGGCTCTCGCTCACGCCCTACGTATCGGCCTATGCAGAGAAGTACCCGGTGCGCAACGGCGACGGCAGCGTGCGATACGAAGACAATGTTAACTTTAGTGGAGGTATGGACGTGAAGTACGGCATCAACGACGCCTTCACACTCGATATGACGCTCATACCTGATTTCAGCCAGGTGCAATCCGATAACCAGGTGCTCAACCTGTCGCCTTTCGAGGTGCAGTTCAACGAATACCGGCCTTTCTTTATGGAGGGCACGGAGCTGTTCAACAAAGGCGGCTTCCTTTATTCCCGACGCATTGGTGGCACACCCATCAATTTTCTGAACGCAAGTGCCGAACGCGAACAAGGCAACACTGTCATCGAAAACCCGCGCGAAACCAAGATGCTGAACGGTACCAAGATATCGGGCCGCACGCAGTCGGGTTTGGGTATAGGCTTGTTCAACGCGGTGGTAGGACGGCAATTCGCTACACTCGAAGACAGTGAGGGCAACCGCTTCCAAAAAGAGACGCAGCCGCTCACTAACTATAACATCCTGGTACTTGACCAGTCGCTCAAGAACAACTCCTACGTGACGCTTGTGAATACCAACGTGCTGCGTGCAGGCAGCACCTACGACGCCAACCTGACCGGTATGCTCTTCAGGGTAGCTAACCAAGGCAACCGATATGCCGTGGAAGGCAGTGCCGCCCTGAGCCAAAAATACTATCCAGGCGATGCGCAGCTGGGGCACATGTACAGCATCGGCGGGGGCAAGGTAAGCGGCAATTTCCAGTACAGGTTCACCCACTCCATGAAGTCCGACACCTACGACCCGAATGACATGGGTATCAATTTCATCCGCAATACCGTGGACGAGGACCTGAACCTGCGCTACAACATCTACCAGCCTTTCTGGAAGCTTCTCAATATGAATACCCAATTGGGAGCCACCTACAGCCGCCGGTATAAGCCCGACGATTTTCAGAACTTTGTGATCTATGGCAGGGTGAGCGGCACTTTCCGCAATTTCCTGAGTGTGGGCACCAACTTTAATTTGGAACCAGTGAAGACCTATGACTTCTTCGAGCCACGGGTAGCAGGTCGCTACTATACCTTTCCGGTGAACCGCAGTATTGGCGGCTGGATCTCGTCGGACTACCGCAAGCGCCTGGCCCTGGATGTGGACTTCAGCTATCGTACGTTTGACGAGCACAAGCGCCAGAATTTAGGCTACTCCATTTCGCCACGCTTCCGGGTGAACGATAAGCTGATGTTCATCTACAGGTATAGCCGCAACAGCAATCGCGACGACATGGGCTATGCCAACCATCTTACCCGAAGCACGGAAGCAGGAAAGCAGCACGACATTATCTTCGGTCTGCGTGACGTGAATACGGTAGACAACACCCTCACCAGCTCTTATATCTTCAACAACCGCATGTCGCTGTCGCTGCGGGCGCGGCACTACTGGTCCAAGGCAGAGTATAACCGTTTCTTCGAGCTCGGAAACAAAGGGGAATTGTTAACCAGCAGCTATCCGAATGGCGGCTATTTCCCTGAAAACGAACTTCCAAACCACAACATCAATTATAACGCCTTCAACATCGATATGATCTACTCGTGGTGGTTTGCGCCGGGCAGCGAGATCAGCATAATGTGGAAGAACGCCATTTTGGAAAGCCAGGGCGACATCGTGCCCCGCTACCACGAAAACTTTACCCGCACCATCACCGGGCCGCAGACCAATAGTCTTTCGGTAAGGGTACTGTACTTTATCGACTACCAGGTGTTGAAGAAGCAGTTCTCTAAGTCCTAGGAATGAGATACTCCAAAAAGAAGGCCTGGAGCTGTAGTAGCTTCGGGCCTTCTTGCTTTAAGGTATGGCAGGTATAGATTAGTTGATCGGTTGGGTCAGGTCGAAGTCGGCCTGAAAGCGGAGTTGGTTATCGCGCTTGAGTATGTAGCTGAACGTGCGTCCGTCGGGACTCAGGACCACATTCCACTCGTTGGTGGAGGCCGCAGGTATAAGCTGGGCGGTGAAAGCGTCGGCCGGGAAACGCATGGTGGTTGCGTCGTCAGTATCCATGGCAATGCCGCCGTACATGGTCACTTCGTCTGGGGTGCCGTCTTCGTGTCGGTGGTCATGCTTGAGTTGTAAGCCTTCCTCCATTTTAGTGAATACCCACGTTCTGGATTTGTCTTCACCCACGTGGAACGGGACACGGATAACCTGGTCGGAGCACTCACGCACGTGCATGGTCAGTTCTTTGCCTGCAAACGGGTCTTTGCCATCGGCCGGGAACACAGCCTTGCCTCTGAAGCTCTTACCGCACAGCTTGCTTAACTGAGAAAAGAAAGCCTGCTGCGTAGCCGTTACGGGTGATTGTGGGGCCGTAACCGTTTCCTGTTGCGTAGTGGTAGTCTCGGCAGTAGTGTTCGTTATGCTGCTGGCCTGTGGTTGCTGGGCGCAGGAGGCGAACATGAATGCCACACCTATAGCGAGTAGTAATCTCTTCATAGTTTCTGTTTTGTTTGGCTGAAGATAGGGAATACCACCGGATAAGCAAAGTTGGTAGGTGTAGGTAAAGATACTACTTTGACTGCATCCGAATCAATCAGAAGTTTATAGTACCACAAAAAAGCCCCGGCTCAATAGCCAGGGCTCTTCTGATTACTGGTTGCTTATTAGCGCTGTAACACCAGTTTTTGGGTAAAGGCCTGATCGCCGAACTTCACTCGGAGCAGGTAAATGCCAGAAGCTCTTGCCGAGAGGTCGATGTCCGCTTCATAGAAACCATTGAAGCCGGTCACTTTGCGGGTGTAGATCAGGTTGCCCAGCATGTCAGTCACGTTCAGGTACAGTTCCTCTTGCTGCGCCGTCTCAAACTGCACCTTAAATACGCCTGCGCTTGGGTTAGGCGAGGCTACCAACTCTTTCTTCAATTCACGGCCATTAGCCTGATAGGCGAAGGTATAGATTTGCGATCGTGTGGAAACGCAGCCCTTCCACTGTGCCTGCACGCTATAGTCACCGCTTTCTGTTGGGGTAAAGGTCTGCTCAGTGGCACCAGGTATAGGCAGGCTATTCAGGTACCACTGGTTGCCCTCCGTAGCACTAGACTGCAGGCTCAGGCCCTGGCGCGAAATTACTGGTGTTGGGAGAGGAGTGCCGTTCTCAACCGGTACAGCTACCCTTGGGCTGGTACAGCCGAGAGCACGCACCTTCAGGTCGTAGAAGTAATAGTAATAGCTTAGCGCACCAGGGTTGGCCGTGGTGCCAGTTATAGTGAACACATTGCTTACACCAAATGGATAACCCGTCACACCTGCATTGTTTCTGTAGATGGTGGCCCCATTCGCATGGTCATACGTGATCGCGATGTTGTAAGTGCCAGCCTCAGGAAGCTCCAGCCCAAGGTAGTATACTTCGCCCTGATCATTTGGGTCATCTTCCTGCACGCCCGGGGCAGGGGTGGAGCGGGTGGCCTCTACTGTAAGTGTCCGGCTTGAAACAGGAGAACCATTGCTGTTGTAGGCTGTAAACGTGATTTTGCCGGGGTTGCCGATATACAGACGGGCGCTTTCCAGCAGCATAGGAGCCTTTGCGTCTACGATCACATCCGGCGTAAACTGGTTATACCCCCCGCCTGTTGCAAACTTCTTGGTCGCTGGTCCAACAGTGGCCGAGAAATCATTGAGGGAGGCATAGAGCGTGCCGTTAACACTGCTCGTTGCGATACTGGTTGAGTTGCCCGCAGCGATGGGGGTGCCTCCGCTTGCCGTGTTGTACCAGAAGATGGTGCCATCGCCAGTGCCGGTCAGGGTATAGCTTGGCTGGTCGCCGCAGCGAGTCGCCACTGCTTGTGCCACGGTAGTGTTGCCACCTACCCCGTAGGTTTTACTCAGGGTGTTATTCTCTGGTACGGCATCACTGGTGGTGCCTGCCGAAGCAATCAGTTCATAAGTAGCGCCAGCCTCTGTCTGAAAATCGGCTGTCAGCAAGACCTCATCTGTGGCAAAGGATTTTAGCGTTTTGGTGTAAACCGTTGTCATGGCAGCTACCTTGGAACCACTACGGTATACCTCTAGTGTCACCGGGATATTTTTCTGATCGCGGAGCCCATTATTGCGGATTGTGACCAGGAACTGCTGATTTGTGCCGGCGCAGAGCGATGAACCCACCGGCATTACCTGCTCCAGGGCAACATCTGTGGAAGGCTTTGTGATCTGAATGATATAGTCCTGCGTTTCGCCGCGGGTGTAAGTGCCACAAGAGCTTATGCCTGCCGGAGTGGAGGTTTCAACCAACACGACGCGCAGTCGGGTCATGTAGCCAGGTTGTAGAAAAGAGGGGGCTGAAATGTTGGCATTGAACATCCCGACACCGTTGGTAACACCAGAAGCAGCAGCTTCCTCGCCCTGATCTTCGAAGCTGCCATTGCCGTTCCAGTCCACGTACACCTTGGCAGCCTTGCTGGCATTGGCGCCGCAGGTGCCCAGTTCAAACGACACCGTTTTAGTTTGCCCCGGCTCAAAGGATAGCAGCATTTCCTCCTGCAAGCGGTAGGTGGCGCATCCTTCAAAAGAAGTTGTAATGCCGTCAAAGACAATTTTGCTGATGCGTGAACCTGCCTCCGAAGTCGGAGTGCTTGCACAATAGGCTGTGCCGCCCATTCCGCTCACCAGCAGGGAATATTCCTGAGGCCCTTTCTGAAGCGTGCGCTTGTGCGATACGGTAATGGTGTAGGTCTCGCCAGGTATAGCGTTAGGTATAAGTACCTGCTCTACATTGTCTACCAAGTTGTCGCCTTGGACTGCGGCAGTTCGGGAGCATTGGGGTTTAATACCCAGGGCATAATCGTATTGCCGCGGTTCGTGACGCGTATATCCAGGTCATTAATCAGGCGCGGACTGCGGTTATTCAGGGCGCTATACATGGAATGGGCAGCTCCTTCCGGGTCGGTCCAGGAAATGGTGGCCACCAGTGGTCCCGTGCCGGATGCCACTACCTCCAGCGTATAAGTTTTACCTTGCTCCAGATTGCGCTCCTGTATCAGGTGCGTGTTCTGGGTGTTGCTGATCATGGTAGCGGCGCGACTGGCGTTCAGAAGTCCCCAACCATGCATGTAGTCAGGTCCTGGAGCATCGCCGGCCTCGTCAGCCGTATGAATGGCCAAGCCTTTGAGTGTGGCGGCACGCATGAACTTCCCGTTGTTCAGATTGGCATGGTGCTCCTGCAGGAGCAGTAGGGAACCTGAAATGTTGGGGGCTGCCATGGAAGTGCCGCTCAGAGCTTTGTAAGAATTGTCGCTGGCACTGGTTGTAGAAAGAATTCTTTCTCCGCCACCTACCAGGTCAGGCTTAATACGACCATCATCAGTAGGGCCAAAGCTGCTGAAGCTGGTGATCTTGACATCGGAAGGCTGGTTGTAGCCGTTTGGGAGGCTGTTTACGGCACCCACAGTAAGTATATTCTTAGCAGTGCCGTAAGTGGCGATGCCATCATAGCCGTTGTTGCTGCTGATGTTGCCCGGGCGCTGTGACACCAGTGTAAAGTTGCCGTTGGAGTTGCGCTGCATGTAAGGCTTGCCCACAGCGGGGCCAGGCTCCTGCCGGTTGTTTCCGCCGGATTTCACAATCAGGAAATAAGGTGCGTTGTAGGCAATGCGGTCCCAGCTGACAGACGTGTCGTCATAGTAGCCAAACTTGTAGTCCTCTGTTTCGCTTACCTGAGGAGTGCCCCACCATTCCCAGTACGGATCCTCGTCGGTGCCTTTGCGTTCACTATTATAACGCCAGCCGGCTATGGTGCCATAGGAGTGGTTCGAAACCAGCATATTGGCTTGCGCAGCCTCGGCCATTTCGGAAGGACTGTTATTAAAATCGTAAGCGTGCAGCTTTTTTACCCCGTGCGCCATGCCTTTGGCCATCAGGCTCTGTCCGCTGGCAATGAGGGTGCCGGCCACGTGGGTGGCATGATCATTCAGTTTGGAGGGCTTGTCTTTCTGCTCTATCCTGCCGCGCAGCTCCACATGCGACTCCCGTACCAGGCCACCGTCCCAGACCCCCATTTTGTCCGTGACGCTGTTGCTCGCCCCACTGAGGTTAAGTCCCAGCTTGCCGCCTGTCCAAAGCTGGTTTGTGCGGGTTGTGATGGCGGCGTTGTTGTTGTAGGTGATGTAGTAAACCGGCATGCCCAGTTCATCAAGGCTCTGTAAGGATATGTGGGTACCGTCCTTGTAAGTCTTTTCAATTTCCCAGCCATTTCGCTTGGCAAGCGCAATGGCTTCGGCACGCTTTGTCCGGTAACTTTTGTCTTCAGCTGCCGCAATGCGGCCCAGTTCCTGCACATTAGCGCGCACAGGCACCGAGCCACTCTGCTGCGCAAAGCTAACAGAAGTCGTTGCAAGTGCCGCAGCCATCAGCCAAAGGCTCAATCCTCTCATAAAGTAGTAGTAGGTAGAAGTTTAGAACCACCAATATAACTAAAAGTGCGCGAACGCCAAACTGGTTCAGTGTGAATACTTTATTTGGTGAAACATTGGTTTAGAGAGGTGCCAGGACCTGTGTTAATGCCGGCTGCTTTCAAAACAAAGCGCCTGAGCTGTGAGCCCAGGGCGCTTTGTTTTGTCGTGAATATGACTTGGTTACTTTTGGAGGTACTTGGCAAAATCCTTAGCAAAGTATGACAGGATGATGTCAGCGCCTGCCCGCTTGATGCTCAGCAAACTCTCTAGCATGGCTTTCTCCCCGTCGATCCAGCCCTTCAGGCCGGCGGCTTTCACCATGGCATACTCCCCGCTCACGTTGTAGGCTGCTATCGGCAGGTGTGAGTTGTCGCGCAGCAGCTTGATGATGTCGAGGTAGGCTAGAGCGGGCTTTACCATCAGGTAATCGGCTCCTTCTTCGGTGTCCAGGGCGGCTTCAATCAGAGCTTCACGGCTGTTGGCCGGGTTCATCTGGTAGGTTTTCTTGTCGCCCATTTTCGGGGCAGAGTCCAGGGCGTCGCGGAATGGACCGTAGAAGGCACTCGCATACTTGGCAGTATAGCTCATGATGCCCACCTTGTGGAAACCGTTCTCGTCGAGCACGCGGCGGATGTGGCCTACACGACCGTCCATCATATCGGAAGGACCTACGATGTCGGCACCTGCCTGTGCCTGCGTGAGCGCCATTTTGCCGAGTACCTCCAGCGTCTCATCGTTTACGATCTCACCGTTTATCACAATGCCGTCGTGCCCGTCGGAGCTATAAGGTCCATGGCCACGTCGGTCAGCAGCACCACGTCCGGGAAGTTCCTCTTGATTTCACGGATAGCTCTAGGGAACAGGCCCTCCGGGTTCTCGCTTTCTTTGGCGTACTTGTCCTTCAAACTTTCAGGGATGCTCGGGAAAGGGGCGAAGGCTTTGATGCCCAGATCCACGCAGCTGGCCACTTCATCGAGCAAAGTGTCAACGGAGTAGCGGTTAATGCCCGGCATCGAGGCCACTTCTACTTTCTGGTTTTGCCCCTCGATGATGAAAAGCGGGAAGATGAAGTCGTTCAGTTCCAGGGCAGTTTCCTGCACCATGCTGCGGATGACTTCGTTATAGCGGTTTCGTCTTGGTCTTTTGGTGATCATAGTATAGCGATTGCTCTAAAATGCTTCAACATAGGTATACGGCAAAGGTACGGCTTATGCTTGGCAAAGTGAAATGCTACTCTATGCCCTCTGTTCCGTCCCGGTCAAAATTCTCCAGTAGCTTTTTAGCCTCCTCTTCATCATGACCAGAGATAATTAACTTAACCGGGTTAAAACCGCCGGAAGCTACTTGAAAAGGCGCAATACTGCCCATGTGCTCATTTTGCATGAACACATAAATGCCATGGTTCTCGAGCATGTTTTTGATGACAGCCGCCCGGTGGAAGTCGCCGGAGAAGATAACGATAGGTCTGGACTGTTCTTGTTGTGTCATGTTTTCAAAGCTGTTGCTATTCTAAAGCTACCAAATTTCGGGCAGACGAGCATGGTTGGCGCAGATAAAAAAAGGCGAAGCCACTACAGCCTCGCCTTTTATATGTTTTAGCTATACCTTCTCTTAGAAGTTCATGATTACCTTTTCAATGATATCACAGCACTCATGCAGTTGCTCTTCTGTCATCACCAGCGGTGGTGCGAAGCGGATGATATCGCCGTGGGTTGGCTTGGCAAGCAGGCCGTTCTCCTTCAGCTCCACGCATACGTCCCAAGCGGTGCGGCCATCGGCTGAAGGCTCGATCACGATGGCGTTGAGCAAACCGCGACCTCTTACCAGCGTTACCACTTCCGGACGCTTAGCTTTTAACTTGTTCATGCGGTCGCGGAACACTTCACCCAACTTGTAGGCATTCTCTATTAGGTTTTCTTCTTTGATCACCTCCAATGCTGCAATGGCCACTGCAGCCGCCAATGGGTTGCCGCCAAAGGTAGAGCCGTGCTCACCTGGCTGGATGCACAGCATGATATCGTCGTTGGCCAGTACACAGGATACCGGCAGCACACCACCTGAAAGTGCCTTGCCAAGAATCAGAATATCCGCTTTTACATCGTCGTAGTAAGTGGCAAGCAGTTTACCGGTGCGTGCTATACCTGTCTGGATCTCATCAGCCATGAGCAGCACATTGTACTCTTTGCAAAGCGCATGCGCCTTAGCCATATACCCGTCCTGCGGTACCACTACACCTGCTTCGCCCTGAATCGGCTCCACCAGGAAACCGCACACGTTCGGGTTTTCTTTCAGGGCTGTTTCCAGCGCATCGAGATCATTGTAAGGAATCACCTTGAAGCCTGGCATGTACGGCCCAAAGCCTTTCGTAGAATCCGGGTCAGTGGAGAAGGAGATGATGCCTGTCGTACGGCCATGGAAGTTGCGCTCTACCACGATGATCTCAGCGTTGTGAGAGGCGATGCCTTTCTTCAGATAAGCCCATTTGCGGGCAAGCTTGATGGCCGTTTCTACGGCTTCGGCACCAGAGTTCATGTAAAGCGATTTGTCGTAACCAAACAGCTCACAGATGTACTTCTCGGCTATACCTAGTTTGTCGTTGTAGAAGGCACGGGAAGTCAGCGTGAGTTGCTGGGCCTGCTCGATCAGGGCGTTGATGATGCGCGGATGGCAGTGGCCCTGGTTTACGGCACTGTAGGCCGACAGGAAGTCAAAATAGCGTTTGCCCTCCACGTCCCACAGGTATACGCCATCGCCTTTGTTCAACACCACCGGCAGCGGGTGGTAGTTGTGGGCGCCGTACTTTTCTTCGGTTTCGATAGCCTGCTGGCTGGAGGTGATGGATAGCGTGCTCATAGTTTATGTGTTAAAAAAGCTGTGTCCGTACTGTTGGGCAGCGCTACGCCATAAGCTGTAGTGCCGCACCTATATTTACGGGATTCTGTATATAGGTTGTAAATATAGCAAAAACAGCCTGAATTATACCTTTAGCCGGAAAAGGAGCTTATTCGGTCTGCCGGCACTGCCTGAAAACAGAATGGAATTCATCGGCGTCGTACTCGGCATAGATGTCTGTCATGATGCCGAGCAGGTTGTTATCCGTCCGGAATCCGTATACCTCTTGCTGTCCGCTTTGTGAGGTGGAAGAGGGCACGGTATGCCGCTCCAGCAAAGTAAGCTGATTGGGGGAGAGTTCACAGCTCTGCTCAGAGCAGTAAACCCGCTGATGCTGAATAGTAAACGTGTTGACAAAGCCCCTTGCACGCATGGTACTCACAGCTTCGGTCAGGTTTTGGAAATGGGTCATAGGCTTGCAGGGTAAGGATTACACATTGAGACACGGCCATCTTTGATAGAACGAAATACACTGCCGCTACAAGGTATAATGAAGGGGCTATTTGGTAAACGTACCCGAAATGCCGATATTTGTCGCTTTATAAGGAGTATAGCGTGAGCGATCTGAAAGAAGGCGAGGATTTTTATTTTGAGCATGGACTGATGGTACTAACGGCCAAGTACCTGCTCAAACGAGGCTATTGCTGCAAGAATGCCTGCCGGAACTGCCCTTACGGCTTCACCAAAAAGAAGAAAGAAACGGGCCTGAAAGGCGAAGACAAGGTATAAGGCATGCTGTTAAAAAGCCTTTGTAGTTGGCTTGCAGCGGGTTTTGTTAAAAATATCTGCTATGCTTTTGAATTTCTGTATCTTTTTGCAGATATTTGCACCCCTATTGAAATAATTTAGAAGAAAATACAAGATGGCACGAGTTTGCGATTTAACCGGAAAGAGAGTACAAGTAGGAAATAACGTTTCTCACGCTAACAATAAGACAAAGCGTAAGTTCTATCCGAACCTTCAGAAGAAGCGTTTCTACATCCCTGAGGAAGATGCTTGGGTAACCCTTAAAGTATCCACTTCAGCATTGAGAACAATCAACAAAAACGGTATTTCTGCCGTTCTGAAGAAAGCAGTAGAGCAAGGCTTCATTATGTACTAATGGCAGCCTTCCGGCTGTGTGCACTGTTATGCTGGCTGTCGATTACGGCAGTAGCGCAACCGCATGCAGGCTCGGGAAAGCCATCTGATACTTTAGATAAAGAGTTTCACCGGCAACGGAGAGAGGTACTGCGGCAACAGCTGCCCCCTCGCTCCGTTGCCGTTCTTTTTGCCAGTCCCGTGCGCAACCGTGCAAACGACGTGGACTATTATTACCATCCCGATCCGGATTTCTACTACCTGACAGGGTATAAGGAGCCGAACGCCGTGCTGTTGCTTTTCCAGAGTCCGCAGAGCGTGAATGGTAAGCAGGTACAGGAAGTACTGTTTGTGCAGCCCAATGATGAGATGCATGAACTATGGAATGGCAAACGGCAAGGCGTAGAGGGGGCGGCCAAAGAATTAGGTATAGCCACACTGGCAAATACCGATTTTGATTCCTTTAAGCTCGACACTGCCAATCTGCAGCAGATCCTGATCAAAAGCCTGCCGCATGATGTGCGCGACGACGCAGCGGATGAGGCTGATTTATACAGCTTACTTAACCAGTTCAAGTCCAAGGTAAAGTACCCGGCCAATTTCAGCGCGACACGCAGCATGCTGTATGGCATTGTGCGGGAGCATGGATTGGCGCAGTCCGAAGGAGTAGTAGCCTACATTCAGGAAGCCATGCAACAGGAGCCGGAACTGAAAAACGACCGGGCATTGCAAGGCTATCTGCAGGCGAAAGACATGCGCTCACGCACCAAAGCCGTGGCTGCTACCCCTAAGCAGAAGCTTGACGCTTTCACGCTCAATCAGGTGCTGGACGCCATGCGAGAAGTGAAAACCGAAGCCGAGATCAACTTGCTTCGTAAAGCAGCGAGCATGTCGGCTATCGGACAGATTGAGGTGATGAAGGCCATGAAGCCAGGTATGTCCGAAATGGAAATACAAGGTATACATGAGTTCGTGTTCAAGAAATACGGTGCACAGCATGTAGGCTACCCGAGCATAATTGGGGCCGGCAACAATGGTTGTGTGCTGCATTATACCTCCAGTTCCAAGCCGGCTATACCTGGCAGCGAACTGGTGCTGATGGATGTGGGGGCGGAGTACCTGGCTATACCGCCGACGTGACGCGCACGATACCTGCCAACGGGAAGTTCAGCAAAGAACAGCGTGCCATTTACGAGTTGGTACTCAAGGCGCAGGAGACAGGCTTTGAGCAGTGCAAGGTGGGCAACGCTTTCAATGCGCCGCACCAGGCTGCCGAAGCTGTGATAGCTGATGGCCTTCTAAAACTGGGCATCATTAAGAAAAGGGAAGAAGTACAGCGCTACTTCCCGCACGGTACATCTCATTACCTGGGCCTCGACGTGCACGACCGTGGCAGCTACGGACCTTTCCAGGCTAACACGGTTATTACGGTCGAGCCAGGCATTTACATTCCGGAAGGAAGTCCATGTGACAAGAAGTGGTGGGGGATCGGCGTGCGCATCGAAGATGATATCATGATCACTGATAAAGGCTGGGAAAATCTGTCGAAGCAGGCGCCCCGCACAATAGAGGAAATTGAAAAAACAATGGCCCAGCCGAGCGCATTGGACGGTTTCAAACTGCCAACGCTCGATTAGAAGCACTCTAGAAGAGGTATAGAAGCGGCAGAGCGCTTAGTTAAAAAGCTTCTGCAGAAAAATTTATACTTTGTTTGTAATTAGAGATTTAAGCTTGTATATTTGCAGTCCTAAATAAAAATTTACTGTTGAGATGGCTAAAAAAGCAAAAGGTAATAGAATCCAGGTAATTATGGAGTGCACAGAGCATAAAGCGACTGGCATGCCTGGAACTTCAAGGTACATCACTACCAAAAACAGAAAGAATACTGCTGAGCGTTTAGAGCTTAAGAAGTATAATCCTGTGTTGAAAAAAGTAACTGTACATAAAGAAATTAAATAACCATGGCTAAGAAGGTAGTTGCAACCCTAAAGACCGCTACAGGTAAAGATTGGGCAAAAGTGATCAAAGCCGTTAAGTCTCCAAAAACTGGTGCTTACAGCTTTAAAGAAGAGATGGTGCCTGTTGACAAAGTACAGGAGTTCCTTAAGAAGTAATTAAGCCTACTCTACTTATACATAGATAGAATACATGAAAAAGTCCCTTTACCGGGACTTTTTTAGTATATTACCGTATCACACCGAGATCGTCTCACCCTACAAAACACGCAAATGGGAATTTTTGACTTTTTCAGCAAAGAGCAGAAGAAAGAATCGCTCGACAAAGGTCTAGAGAAAACCAAAACCAGCTTTTTCGGGCAATTGAGCAAAGCAGTTGTGGGCAAATCCACGGTAGACGTGGAAGTGCTCGACGAGCTGGAGGAAATTCTGGTACATGCGGACGTAGGGGTAGAGACAACGGTGAAGATCATCGACCGCATCGAGAAGCGTGTGGCCCGCGACAAGTACGTGAGCACCAGCGAGCTCGACAAGATCCTGCGTGAGGAGATTGCCGCATTGCTTGAGGAGAACCGTGCCGGTGACGGCGCTAACTTCGACTTGCCGGCAGGCATCAAGCCTTACGTGATCATGGTGGTAGGTGTAAATGGTGTGGGTAAAACCACCACCATCGGCAAACTGGCCTCCCAGTTTCACAAAGCAGGCAAGAAAGTCGTACTCGGTGCCGCCGATACCTTCCGTGCCGCCGCCGTGGATCAGCTGATCATCTGGGGTGAGCGTGTGGGGGTGCCGGTTATTTCGCATGGCATGAACACCGACCCAGCCTCTGTGGCCTATGATGCCGTAAAGAAAGGGGTGGACATCGGTGCAGATGTCGTGATCATCGACACGGCCGGCCGACTGCACAACAAAGTGGGCCTGATGAACGAGCTGTCGAAGATCAAACGCGTGATGCAGAAGATCACAGCCGACACGCCGCATGAGGTACTGCTGGTACTCGACGGCAGCACGGGTCAGAACGCCCTGTTGCAGGCGCGTGAGTTCACCAAAGCCACTGACGTGACCGCACTGGCCATTACCAAGCTGGACGGAACGGCCAAAGGCGGTGTGGTGATCGGTATTTCTGATGAGTTCAAGATTCCGGTGAAATACATCGGGGTAGGAGAGAAGATAGAAGATCTGCAACTGTTCGACAAGAACCAGTTCGTGGAGTCGTTCTTCTCCCGCAAATAGAAATTAGCTGTTGCCTGTATGGGGAAATTGCTGCTGATAGGGCTGTCGCTGTTGCTGACCACGTGTAACGGTACCCAAGGTACATCGGGGCAGGAGGGAGAAGCGCAGGACACGCAGCAGGAGTTGAAAACGCAAACAGGCCAGCAGATGCAGATCAAGCAAGGTATACGGGGGCAGATTCTATGGGAGGCAGGCAACCAAATGCCCTCCCCGGATGCACCACCTTCCAGTGGAAGAAAAGGCGTGGAGCGCACCGTATACATTTACGAACTGACCAACAGTTCGCAAACCACTTCCAAAGACGGTGTTTTCCATACCGCAATTAAGACAAATTTAATTAAGCAGGTGAAGACAGACGCTAATGGCAACTTTGCCATTAGTCTGGAGCCTGGCAGGTATAGCCTCTTTACAAAAGAGCAAGATGGTTTATTTGCCAATCTTTTCGACGGGGAGATGAATATCTTCCCGGTAGAGGTAAAAGAAGGCGAAGTGACCACCGTGGAGTTTCTGGTGAACTACGATGCGTTTTATTAGGCTCCCGAGAGTAATTCGGCTGCTTTCATCATAATCCGAAAGCCTCTTGTTTCCTGAAAATAACAAATCAGCCCGCTGTACAGGTGGGCTGTTCTTTTATTACCCAAACATGTTGTACTTTTGCAGTTCATTTGCCCAATCGAACTAATGCGCAGCCGCAATGGTTTTGAGTAATTGGGAATTATCGCGCTAATACATAGATAAGTGAAAGTAAGAAGTTTAAAGAAAGACAAGGTAAACGTGATCACACTGGGTTGTTCTAAAAACCTGGTGGATTCGGAAGTGCTGATGGGGCAGCTGCGGGCAAACGAGTTTGACGTATCGCACGAGTCTGAGAAGGACGATTCAAATATCATCATCGTAAATACCTGCGGCTTTATCGACAATGCCAAGCAGGAGTCCATCGACACCATTCTGCGCTACGCCGAGGCCAAAGAGATGGGACAGATCGACAAGCTGTACGTAACAGGCTGTCTGTCGCAGCGCTACAAGGACTCGCTGGAAGCAGAGATTCCGCAGGTGGACGCTTACTTCGGTACGCTTGAAATGCCGCAGCTTCTCAAAAAACTGGAGGCTGACTACAAGCACGAGCTCATCGGCGAACGACTCATCACGACGCCTTCGCACTTTGCTTACTTTAAGATAGCCGAGGGCTGCAACCGCCCTTGCTCTTTCTGTGCGATCCCTTTGATGCGCGGCAAGCACGTAGACCGTCCGATCGAAGACCTTGTAAAAGAGGCGAAGCGACTGGCTAGCATGGGCACAAAAGAGTTGGTGCTGATTGCACAGGACCTGACTTACTATGGCTTGCAGCACTATGGCGAGCGCAAGCTGGCCGACCTGCTTCGCAACCTGTCGGATGTGGAAGGTATAGATTGGATCCGGATGCAGTACGCTTATCCGTCGCAGTTCCCGATGGAGGTGTTCGACGTGATGAACGAGCGCGAGAATATCTGCAAGTACCTGGACATGCCGCTGCAGCATATCTCCGACAACATGCTCAAGACCATGCGCCGCGGTATCAGCAAGCGTCGCACGATTGAGCTGGTTGACCAGATTCGTCAGCGTGTGCCAGACATTGCTTTGCGTACGACACTGATAGCAGGCCACCCGGGGGAAACCGACAAGGATTTCCAGGAGCTGTATGACTGGGTAGAGGAAACCCGCTTTGAGCGTCTGGGCATCTTTACCTACTCACACGAAGAAAACACCCATTCCCATACCTTAGAGGATAATGTGCCGGACGAGGTGAAACAGGAACGTGCTGATGCCATCATGGAACTGCAGCAAGGTATATCAGTAGAACTGAACGAAGAGAAAGTAGGCAAGACCTACAAAGTACTGTTCGACCGCAAAGAAAGCGGCTACTTCGTGGGCCGTACGCAGTATGACTCACCGGAGGTAGACAACGAAGTGCTTGTGCCAGCTGATAGCCAGTATGTGCGTCTGGGAGACTTCGCCAATGTGAAGATCACGGATGCCTCTGACTTCGATCTATACGGAGAGGTGGTCTGTAAATTAGTATAAAGTGAAAGGTCGGGCGTTAAAAACCCGAGGCTGCGAATAACCATCATCAAAGGAATTCTTTGTGAGCTACGGCCAACAGGGAATTTCCTTTTTTGTTTATAGCCCGGAATTATGTATTATGGTATTCAGAAACCTAAATATAGTTCAAGGAGCGGTTTTAGACGCTGCAAATCTTTTCCCACCTATATGCGGCACATCAAATTACTCACTACTGATTCCCTTACACTCGAGTATAATGCGGTGGAAGATTACATTGCAGCTACCTGGCATGGCGCCTTTACCAGCGAGGTCATCAAACAGGGATATGAGCAGATTCTGTTTTTCCTGCAAAAAGAGCGCTGCCACAAACTGCTCGACAACCACTACGACGTGCAAGGACTATGGGTGGATTTAACAGATTGGCTGGCGTATGACTGGCACCCACGTGCCGAGCAGGCTGGTTTGCAATACCATGCCGCTGTTTATTCGCAAGACTACTTCAGTCGGCTCTCCACTGACAGGGCCATCCAGATGGTGCGGGATGGAATTGCGAATGGATTTGAAACAGCCGAAAATGCTGAGGGCTGGCTCAATTCACTCTAGTTTATTTCAGCACATACCTGCTTAGCACTTTGTAAGCCTCATTCACATTATCGCCTTTGCGGAATTCCTGCTTGATAGTGGGCGACGCTTCACCTGTCAGCCAGATCTTCAATTCGGCATCGAAGTCAAGCATGCCGGCGCTCTCTTTTGAGAACATCTTGATGCTGGCATAAGGCACACTTTGGTATTCAATTTTAGAACCCGTTATACCCTGCTTATTCACTACGATCAGTCGCTTGTTCGTGAACACCAGCATGTCCCGAATCAGGCGGAAAGCCTTTTCAATCTGCTCATCATCGAGCAGGATGGGCTGAAATTCTTTTGTGAGTTTTTCGACAGGCACAGCTGATGCATGACCCATTAATCCGTTCAATAATCCCATATCGTTTGATTTTTAGCTAAGTATACGGACTTTATACCTTTAGTTTGTCCACTAAAGCCCTTGCTATGAAAGCTTTTAGAGCGAGGGCGGTGAGTGCCTAAATTCAGATTCCGCCCGCCTATACCTGTTTTCTATCGTATCAGCTATAGATCGAAAATAAAAAACACGTACTTTGTGGCGCAACATAGGTGAACGTGTTTTGTTATACCCTCTAGGTATAGCCACATAGCATAAAGCCACAAAATAGAGCAGATGGAAGTAACTGATATGAAAATCACCAAAGTAGACTATGCCGCTACTGGCGCTTTCTCCCAGACGATAGCCGATTACCTGTCACAAAGCGAAAAGCTAAAGACGTTCTATCACCGCTTCCCGACGCTGGAGGCTTTTAGCGAACAGATCAAGGAGAAGCAGTTCTCGGTAGCCCAACGCCACACCTTATATCAGGCGCTACAGGAGCAATATGGTTCTTTAGCAGATATCCACCAGTTGTGCAGCAAAACTTGGAGCTGTTACAGCAGCCCAACACCTATACCGTCACCACAGGGCACCAGCTCAACATCTTCACAGGGCCACTTTACTTTGTGTATAAGATCGTGACGGCCATCAACACCTGTCGCCAGTTACAGGCAGCTTACCCGGATTACAACTTTGTGCCGGTATACTGGATGGCCACTGAAGACCACGACTTCGCGGAGATCAACCACTTCAACCTGTTTGGTAAGCGCTATACCTGGGAGTCTGAGCAGACCGGTGCCGTGGGCCGATTCGCAACAAACGGACTTGACAAGGTACTGGAAGAGTTGCCGGAGGCTTTCCCGATATTTGAAGACGCTTACCGCAACAGCAAGACACTGGCCGACGCAACCCTTGCCATCACACATGCACTGTTTGGCGAGTATGGTCTGGTAAGCATCGACGGTGATCACAAAGAGCTGAAGAAGGCGCTTATACCTGTAGTGGAGAAGGAAGTGACCGAGCAGCTGTCTAATAAGCTGGTGGAAGCGACAAACTCGCAATTAGAGCAGCTAGGCTACAAACCGCAGGTGTTTTCACGTGAGATCAACCTGTTTTACCTGCAGGACGGCATGCGCGAACGCATTGTGCAGGAAGGCGACAGGTATAAGGTACTCAACACTGACTTGAGCTTTACAGAGCAAGAAATGTTGCAGGAGGCACAGCAGCACCCGGAACGTTTTAGCCCGAATGTGATCCTTCGTCCGCTCTTCGAAGAAATAGTGCTGCCCAACCTGGCATACATTGGCGGTGGAGCAGAGGTGGCGTATTGGTTTCAGCTTTGTAAAGTGTTTGAAGCACACCAGGTAACCTTCCCGATCATCATGCTGCGAAACTCGGCCCTGTACATCAGCAAGCCGAACGCCAACCGCATGCACAAACTGGGTCTTGAACCAATCGACCTGTTCCAGGATTATCAGGAACTGAAGAAGAAACTCTCGTCGCAGCTGCACGAAGAGGAGATTAACCTGGAAACGCAGCGTGAGGCTGTAGCCAAAGCGTTTAAACAAGTAGAAGCGCTGGCCGAAGGAATTGACCCGACCTTGGTAAGGGCAGTGGCGGCTGAACAGCAGAAAGCGCACAATTCATTGCAAATGCTCGAGAAAAAGCTTTCCAAAGCACGCGACAGCAAGCACGAGCAGACCTTCAAACAACTTGAAAACCTGAAAGACAAACTCTTCCCGAACGGCAGCCTGCAGGAGCGTCAGGACAACCTGCTCTCTTACCAGACCAATCACCCGAACTTTATACCTGCACTGGTAGAGGCTTTTGACCCACTGGAGTTTAAGTTCACAATATTGGAGGAGGAGTAATGCACAAAGCCGAGCTGCGAAAAACCATGCTGCAACGGCGCCGTGCCCTGTCCGTCGACGAGGTGGCTGTGCGGAGCCAGCGTATAGCCGACTTGTTTTTCCAGCACTTTCCTCTCCAGGCAGGTCAGACCGTGCACGTGTTTCTGCCGATTATCAAAAACAACGAGGTGAACACATGGCCCATCATTGAGCGGTTACGGCTGGAGTGCCCTGAGGTGCGCGTAGTAGTGCCCGTAACGGATGCCGGGCAGCATACGCTTTCACACCATCAGCTAACGGAAGAGTCAGTGCTCGTAGAAAATGCCTGGGGTATACCTGAGCCGCAGGATGCCGAGATCGTCCACGCCCGCGAAGTAGATCTGGTGCTGATCCCTTTGCTGGCTTTCGATAAGCAAGGGCATCGGGTAGGGTATGGCAAAGGCTTTTATGACCGTTTTCTGGCTGACTGCCGACCAGATGTTGTGAAGGTAGGGCTGTCGCTGGAGCCGCCTGTGGAGCGCATAGCCGACCCAAATGTCTATGATGTACCGCTTGACTTTGCCATAACGCCCGACGGGGTGTGGCCGGAAGCATCAGCGTTGCATAGTTAGTATGCGCAGTGCTGCCTGAGCTTGGTTGGTGTCAACTGAGATCAGGATGTTGCATAAGCCGCAAACAAAAAGCCCCGCTGCATCACTGCAGCGGGGCTTTTTGTTTGCGGCTCTCTGAAGCCTTATTTCTTCTTGCCATTTACCACCTGGCGAAGCTGAGCTACAGGACCGAATTCAGCCTGTTCAATTGTCTTGCCACCAAGGTAGATTTTGCGCAGCTGCACTTCAACAGGTGCCATGGTGCGGGTCATGTCTGAGCTCACCACTTTTGTGTAAAAATCACGGGCTTCTACTACTGCGCCGCGTTCAAACTGGTGTCTGGATTCGTTCTTGTTCACTGGCAGGCCAGGTATAACCTGGTAAGTCGTACAAACCACTTCGTACTTCGCCTGGAAAGGCTTCACCACTTTCTGTAATAATTTCTTCATTTTGCTTCCTGTTGATTTGCTTTCATTGCTCTAAGACAATGCAAAATAAGACTTAATTCCAGAAATAAAACAATTTTTGAAGTATAACAATTAAAAAAAATGCTGAATGGTTTATGCAAGTGCTTGAATTATACTTTATTAAGATAAAACTTTGCTGTAATTTCTTAATAAGGAGGCACTTGTGATAAATCAAAGTTCAAGTAAATGGGATTCTATACCTGTGGAGGTATTTAAATTTCACATTTGGGATGGTCTGTAACCCCTTGATATACTATTTGTTAGCTTGCGCTGGCTTGTCAGGTGTTACCTCTGTTTTATGAAGCAAGCGCTCTATATCCGGTGTTATCTTCTCGGGTTTGGTGATCGGAGCATAGCGTTTCACCGGATTTCCGTTGGCATCAATCAGGAATTTAGTGAAGTTCCATTTCACACGGCTGCCCAACAGTCCTCCAAGCTCTGACTTCAGGTATTGGAATACCGGATGGGCATTACGACCGTTCACATCCACTTTCTCCATCATGGGGAAACTCACGCCGTAGTTCACCAGGCAACCCTGTTCAATCTCTTCTTTTCCTCCCGGCTCCTGATTTCCGAACTGATTGCAGGGGAAGCCCAGCACCACCAGGCCATCGTCCTTGTACTTTCTATAGAGCTCCTCCAGACCTTCGTACTGTGGCGTAAAACCGCAGTTACTGGCAGTGTTCACCACCAGCACAACTTTGCCTTTGAAGTTCTCCATATTGACCTCTTTGCCCTGCAAAGAGGTCGCTGACAGGTTATAGAAGGGGCTATTTTGATTTGACATGCTCATTATTACTTCGTTTTAAGTATTTGCTATACCTCAACCGAAAATAAGCGAAAAGGTTTTACTCCACCGGTTTGAAGCCGCGTGTCATTTCACGCTTGCCCGGAGGGCCTGGGAGTGCCTCTACTTCGTAACCAGCTGCTTTCAGGCTTCGCTTAAAGGAGCCCTTTGCGCAGTAAGTAACCAACACACCACCAGGGCGGGTAGCCTGGAATAACTTATCAAACATCTTATCAGACCAGAGCTCAGGCTGCTTCTCGGGAGCGAAGGCGTCGAAATAGATCAGGTCGTAATAAGCACGCGGTGGCACAAACTCCTCCAGCGTTTCGTGGATCTTCTGCAGCGTAAAGTATGGAATTACGTCAACCGGCTCGTTCCAGGGAGCTTTGTGAAGTTCCAGAAATGCATCGTGCAGCTCAGGGTTCAGAATTACTTTATCAAACTGCAGTTGCTCTACCACCTTCATTTCCAGCGGAAACTTCTCCAGTGTATCGTATTGGATGAAAGCCTTCTGAGCCAGCGCGAAAGGGTAAGTGAGGATGGCGTTGAGGCCGGTGCCAAAACCTACCTCCAGAATCTTGATGTCTTTGCGGAGATTGAGCACATGCTCCAGGCCGTGCTTAATGAAGACATGCTGCGACTCCTGCAAAGCACCATGCACCGAGTGGTAGTGCTCGTTCAGTTCGGGCACGTACAAGGTGTTGGAGCCGTCTTTGGTCTGCCTGATTTCGAGATGCATGATTATTTATTTACTTTACAAATGTAAGCAATGGTTGGGGAATAATGATTAAGGAATAGTGAGGAATGACTAATTTGGAATCAATAGCTGTAATGGCTGATGAAGAATGATTGACGCACTAAACCATTTAACGGCCTAACTCTCAAACTGCGCAGTTGATCCGGGCATCCTTGCCCTCATGAAGCTTCGGGACATGGATACCCCGAAGAGCATATTCGTCGTTTTGGAATAGATGGCTTTGAATAGCGACCTCTCTCAATAGAGGGTATAAAACCATCAGCAATTTAACAATTCAACCATCAACAATTTAAAACATGCCCCGCATCAAAGTAGCTATACCTGAACATGTGTCCTTCGAGGCAACTATACCTGTGCGCATTACTGATCTCAACTATGGCGCCCATCTGGGCAACGATGCGCTGCTCTCTATTCTGCACGAGGCACGCCTGCAATTGCTCAGGCACTTCGGCTACACCGAGCTCGATATGGGCGGTGCCAGCCTGATCATGGCCGATGTTGCCATTGAGTACAAGGGCGAGGGCTTCTACGGTGATGTACTCACGCTGCGGCTGGCATTTGACGATGTGCACAAGTATGGCTTCGATATTACCTACATGTGCTCAACCAAAACGGCAAGGAAGTTGCCCGTGCCAAGACGGGTATGCTCTGCTTTAACTACCAGGAACGAAAATTAATGGCCCTGCCCAACGAAGTAAAAGCCCGGATTGAAACTAAAGCCTAAGTATTTTTGTAATTTTGTGGTATGAATTTGATTGCAGATATACCCGTTTTAAATAAAAAAGACATCCGAAAGCTGTCGCTCGACGACTTGAAGGCATGGCTTGTGGAGCAGGGCGAGAAAGCGTTCCGTGCCAAGCAGGTCTATGAGTGGATCTGGAAGCACTCGGCGCAGTCGTTTGAGGAGATGAATAACGTGAGCCTGGCCCTGCGCGAAAAGCTGGACCAGCACTTTGCCATTAACGCGGTGCAGGTAGCCACCAAGCAGCTCAGCAACGATGGCACCATCAAATCTGCTTTCAAACTGCACGATAATAACATCGTGGAGGGTGTACTGATACCCCACGAAGAGCGCAAAACTGCCTGCGTGAGTAGCCAGGTAGGGTGCTCACTTACCTGCAAGTTCTGCGCCACCGGCTACATGGACCGCGTGCGTAACCTCGATGCCGCCGAGATCTACGATCAGGTAGTGCGCATTAACGAGCAGAGCATGCAGCAGTATGGCCAGCCGCTTACCAACATCGTGTACATGGGTATGGGCGAGCCGATGCTAAACTACGCCAACGTGATGAAGAGCATCGAGCGCATCACGGCGCACGATGGCCTGGGTATGGCAGCACGCCGCATCACAGTGAGCACGGCAGGTATAGCCAAGATGATCAAGAAAATGGCTGATGATGGCGTGAAAGCCAACCTGGCGCTGTCGCTGCACGCCGCCAACGACGAGAAGCGCAACCAGATCATGCCGATCAACGAGACGAACTCACTGGAGGCACTGACCGATGCTCTGAAGCACTTCCATGAAGTGACAGGCCGCAAGGTGACGTATGAGTACATCGTGTTCCAGAACTTCAACGACACGCTGCAGGATGCGGAAGAGCTGTATCGGTTCTCCAAAGTGATACCTTGCAAGATCAACCTGATCGAGTATAACCCGATTGAGAACGCCGACTACAAAAATACTGACGAAGAACGCTGGCAGAACTTCATTTACTACCTCGCCGACCGTGGCGTGCAGGTAAACGTGCGCCGCAGCCGTGGCAAAGACATTGACGCTGCCTGCGGCCAGCTTGCCGTAAAAGAGAAACAGCCCGCTGTTTAAGTTTATGCTAACGATAAAGCAAAAGGCCCCTGCTATACCTGTAGCAAGGGCCGTTTGCTTTACTTGGGTTTATGTCAGCTGGCTTTGTTGAACCTGCCTTCCGGCCTTGGTCTGCCGCTGGATATGTCGTGCGGGTTATTGGTGATCTCCTGCTCTCTGAACAGCACCGCATGCTCCTTGGGTCGTATCTCCTGGCCAAACTCAGCGGCATACTGTTGGGTGAACTCCGCTCCGAACAGCACAATCAACGACGAGTAGTAAATCCATACTAAAATCACGATAATGGAGCCGGCAGCCCCATAGGCTGAGCCCGGGTCGCTGGTGCTGATGAACCAGCTGATGAGGAATTTGCCAATGGTGAACAGCAGTGCCGTAATCAAAGCGCCCACCCACACATCTTTCCATTTGATAAAGGCATCGGGCAGGTACTTGAAAATAAGTGAGAACAGGGCCGTTATAATGGCAACCGACAGGACAAAGTCCATGGCCTTGATGAGGAAATACAGTACATCAGGCGAGATAAACTGCAGGTAGCTGTCGAAAATCTCGCGGAGGTAGTCGCTCAGGATCGAAATGACGGCACTCAGCAGGAGCGACACCAGCATCAGCAGGGCGATGCTCAGCACGATGCCAAACGAGAACAGGCGCACCTTCAGCATCTTCACGATGCCGTTTGTCGGCTTCGGTTTCACGTTCCACACCCTGTTCAGCGACTCCTGCAACGTAGCAAAAAACGTAGTGGATGCGAAGATAAGCGTGCCTATACCTATCCAGAAGGCTATACCGCCTCCTTCGCTCAAAGCCGCATTCTGTACGATGGTCTCAATGGATTCGGCGGCATTGGGCCCGATAGCTTCTGAAATCTGGCTGGAAAGCTCACCTGAAACGGCCTTCTCGCCAAGGAAGTACCCGGCGGCCTGTATGATGATGACCAGCAGAGGAGGGATTGAGAAAATGGCATTGAAGGCCAGTGCCGCAGCCAACATAAGAGAACCGTTGTCCAGAAACCCGCTGAAGGTATTCTTTACAAGAGGGAATATAATGTCTGTTAAAGATTTTGTCATATCGCTTGTCTGCATCAGGATAGCTTTTTGATACGACAGCGGGAAATGTTAGGTTGGAAATGCTATAGCTTATCAATCGTGGCGGTAAGGCTACCTCTGGCATTGACAACAGCCTGTATACCTGTAGGACCCAGGTAAATATTCTCAAGCGCCAACTCACTGACAGCCCCACGCAGCAGTACCGACTCGTGCAAGCGAGCTGACTGGTTCAGCGTATGCTGCAGCATGTTGCGCACATCAGTCAGCTGGCTTTGCACCGGTATGTTCACCTGGCTTTGAATCATCTCCTTGAACTTGTTCTTGGCCAGCCAATTGGCCGTATTCAACAGCATGTCCCTGGTGTCGAGGTCATAGTCCACGTCACGCAGCCTGATAGAGGCAGTTTGGGCATCGTAGTAAGGTGTGCCGCGCAGGTATAGCTTGCCTACCAGTTTTTTAGTGAAGAGCCCGGCCTTTGTTTTGCCGTCCACGTCCAGCATCAGTACCAACTGCTCGCCACTTGGGGTGATGGCGGCGTCTTTTACGGTAAGCTGGCTTTTGCCCTCGTCGAAGGTATAGGTTTGGTTAGCTACTTGCTGCTGCATCAGACTGCTTGCATGGGCATAAGGGACGGTAGCGGTCAGACCAATCTGAATGTCGTCACTCATTCTGCTGTCGATGATCAGGCGGGGCAGGTTCTTGTTTACTTCTGTTTGTGGCTTGCCGTCAGTGCTCACCTGTATAAAAGAGCTGATGCCGATGCGGGTATGCAAACTGCCGTTCTGAGCGTATAGCGGAGCCATGCGCACCTCTTGCGGATTCACGGTGAGCCAGGCATTGAGGTTGTCGTCCAGCTTCACAGGCTGCTGCAGCTGCACCCAGGTGTTGGCTACGTACTGGCGCAGGTTCAGACGGCTTTGGATTTCTTTGTCCAGCTGGCGGGCGATGGTGTTCATCTGCTGCTTCATGGCGGGCTCTATAAAACGGGCCAAGCCGATCTTAAGCGGACCCAGGTTGATATAAGGCTTGGTATCGCCCCACTCAAAATTGCCGCTGGTAATGGTGTTTACTTTGTAGTCATCGGTCAGGCCAAAGCGGCTCTCAGTGCGCACGACCATGTCGAAAGAAGTAGCCTCGGTCTTGCTGAACGACGGGCAGGCCTTGCAGGGCTCCCACTGCCAGCGCCCCTTGGCGTATACCTGCAGCGGCACACTAAAGTAGAGTTTGTCCTTATCGGCCCGGATGGTCATGCGGCCCTTCTTGAGCACGGTCACCATCAGGTTGTCATCGTCCAGGTTGTCATCTTTGTAAAGGGCGCCCTGGATTTCCTGGTTCAGCTTGTCTTCGATAGTAGCCAATGGGATGGAAACAGGTATACTGACAGAGGAGAGCTTCGGCTTATAAACAGGCGCATTTGACACAGTAGCCGCTGGGGCAGTAGTGTTCATGCGAGCAGTACTGGAGCATGCCTGAAATGCAAGCAGGCTGTTGAGTACAAACAAAATAAAAACAAGCTGTAGGGTAGTGAGTCGGAACACGCGGTATAGCCTTCTAAATTATGGCGCAAGTTAAGGGCATTTGTCCATTGTCCGTGCTCGACCCGATGTGTTATTATCTGGTTTCCTGACTAGCTGGTTGTAAAAGCCGGGACAGCATAGCGCGAATGCCTTCTTCGGTGTCAACAATGCCGCACTCCTGAATTGTTCCTTTTAGGTAAGAAGCGAAAAATGGCGTGCCCGTGAGCTTGACCTCCTGACTGGATACTGGATTCTCGCTGGCGCTCATGCGCGCAAAGGTGATGCTGCTGTATTGTGGTTCCGTGGAGAACTTTCGAAAAGAAGGGGAAAGCTGTTTGCAGACCGGGCAAGCCGGGTCAGTGAATTTTACGATTACTCTTTCTTTTTCAAATATCAGCTGCCTTAGCTTATCGTCATTTATATCAGTTACAGTCATGATCTTGTGTTTTGGGTCGTCGCATGCTTGCCAGGCCCTGCGACTATGCTTCTGTAACTTATAGACGTTTTGTGCAAAATATAGGTTAACTGCTGAATAAGAAAACAGCCGCCAACAAGATGCTGGCGGCTGATTGTATAAGTGTAGCTAATCTTTAATTTTTATTAAAATACAAAACCAAGGCGTATGCCTCCGGTTGAGAAAGGGGAGAAGCTGATGCTGTGATAGCCTTCCAGTTCCTGCGAAGAGTTAGGTAAATCTCTTTTGAAGGTGGTTTCAATGTCGTTGTATTTGTTATAGCGCACGCCTGCACCAAGTTCGAATCCCACGTAAAAACGTGGCGCAACATAATAGTCGACACCTGCCAGACCGTTCAAGCCTATGTTGAAATTGGCTCGATCCGCTGAACTGTTATAAGCTGTCGATCCCTTTACAGTGTAGTGGTCCGTTTCATACTTCGATGTTCTGAAACCAATCGGCAACTCAACTCCGATATAAGGCGAAAGCCTGTTCGTGCCGCCAAAGTGCCTTTCTATACCTGGTACCAGGCTAATGCCGAAAGTAGAGCTATAGACCTCAGCATCCATTTTGCTATAGGTGTAGTCCAGACTGGTGCCTAGTCGCAGCGCCTTATTTTCGGCCGTAAACTTACGGACGCGCAGCTGGCCACCGTTCAGGAACGTGCCATATTCCAGATTGACACTGACTTCAGTAGTAATGTCGCCAGTAGTTGGCTTATAAGTTTTGCTTTCAGATGGGGTATCCACCACAATCTGCGCCTGCGCTGTGAAAGCCGCGGCCAGGCAGCAGGAAAGGCTAGTAGTTTTAGTTTCATATAGATGATTTGGTTAAGTATATATAGTCGAAACCAAATATTATGCCATGTTGAATAGTTTAAGGTATAAGTATGAATAAAAATTGTTCTGAATAGAGGTGCTCAAATGTAGCTGACTGGTATACAGGATGTTGATTTTGAAATAAAAAACGGGTGGTGCTTTTGCACCACCCGTTTTCGGTTATTCATATCGTATTATAAGACTTCAGGAAGATCTTACTTAAAGCTCAATGGCCGGATCAGTCCTCCGTTCGTAAGTCTCCTTTCCATTAAATCAGAAACTTATACCTAGGCAAGCGTTTGCTCTTCTTTCATCTTCTTGAGGTTCAGTAGCATGTCCTCAGTCATGGCATCGAGGTCGTAGGCAGGTTTCCAGCCCCAGTCCTGCTGGGCAGTGCTGTCGTCGATGCTCTGCGGCCACGAGTCAGCGATCTGCTGACGGTAGTCGGGCTTGTACGTAGTATCGAATTCAGGTATAAACTTGCGGATCGATTCGGTGATCTCTTTCGGAGAGAAGCTCATTGCGCTCAGGTTGTAAGAGTCACGGATCTTTACCTGCTCAGCCGGCGCATGCATCAGGTCCAGCGTTGCCTTCAAAGCATCCGGCATGTACATCATCGGCAAGTAGGTGTCTTCGCTCAGGAAGCACTCGTATGTCTCGCCTTCCAAGGCTTTGTGGTAAATGTCCACGGCGTAGTCGGTGGTGCCACCGCCTGGCAGTGCTTTGTAACCAATCAGGCCAGGGTAGCGGAGACTACGTACATCGAGGCCATACTTCTGGAAATAGTACTCACACCAGCGCTCGCCGGCCTGCTTGCTCACGCCATACACTGTATTCGGGTCCATGATGGTGTGCTGCGGTGTGTTCTGGCGCGGGGTGTTCGGGCCGAACACGGCAATAGAGCTTGGCCAGTATACCTTCTGCACCTTGTGCTCCAGCGACAGGTCCAGCACATTGAACAGTCCTTCCATGTTCAGTTTCCAGGCGAACTTAGGGTTGCGCTCACCTGTGGCGGATAGCACCGCTGCCAAGTGGTAGATCTGCTTGAATTTATATTTGGAGGCCAGTTCGGCCAGTACGTTTGTGTCCAGTACATCCACCTTCTCAAATGGGCCTGAGTCGCGGAGGTCAGCCTGCTTAGGAGCCGCGATATCGGCTGCCACTACATTAGAACCGCCATACATGTTGCGGAGCTCCAGGGTGAGTTCAGAGCCAAGTTGTCCGCAGGCGCCAATCACCAATACCGTGTCACTTGTGTTTGCCATAGTCAGAGTAAATTTTTGTACAAAGTAACCGATTTCAGGGCAATCCTGAAAGGATAAGAACAAGAATCCCAATGCTCCTGAGTATAAGCGCATTGAGGAAGGGGACAGGTTTAAATAGAAAACGCCTGCCAAAGGCAAGCGCTTCATGCTCACTAAATTAATCTTAACCTAATACTTTCACCACGAACCAAAGGTATAGCGGCTGATTGGGTACTGAAATAGCCGCTTGCAGATTTAATGATTAAGTAATGCAATGGTAAAATAGAAATAATGCCAGCCTGTTTCAGGAGTGCGATTTTCTTATATTTGTTGAGCAAAAGGCCGCTGCAGTGAGTATGGCAGGCCTATAAAGCGAATATTAAACACGATTCAGGCCTGTTTCCGTACCTTTGCAGGTATAGCACACGGTCAGCGCACTATGACGTTTGAAGAGTACCTCGTAAAAAAGCGGATAAATAAGGAAGCCTTTGCTGCAGAAGACCCGGCCCGGTACCAGGCCTGGGAGAGCATGTATGCGCAAATGCATCCCAACAGCTTCTATGTGGCCGTGAAAATGGTGCTCAACAATGTACGGCTGCGCTACCACCTGCGTGAAGAGGACGTGCCGAAGCCGGCCACTACGGCTGCTCCACGACCGGCAGCCCGACGAGCTGCCGCTCCAGTTCCAAAGCCTGAAGCCGAAAGCCCTGCCGCTATACCTGCCGCACCTGATGTTCCACAGGAAACAATTGAGGAAAAGCCAGTTATACCTGCTGCAGCTCCTAAGCCAAGGCCCGTGGTGCGGCGCCTGCTGCCTTAAAACCACCTGTAGAAGGAGAGGAAGCCACAACTGCAAATAAACCGGCAGAAGAGGCCGCTAAACCACCAGTACCACGTACCAGACCAGTGATCAAGCGCCCGGCCGCCCTTGCAAAACCAGAAGATCAGCCAACTAACCAGGAGCAGGATACCAAAGCTATACCTGAGCTTTCCGCTACTTCAGAAGCAGCAGCTGAATCTGTCAAGCCTGCTGCCCGTCCGAGGCCTGTGATTAAACGGCCTGCCGCGTTGCAAAAGCCGATACAAGGAGAAGCGCAACCTGCTCCGGAAAAGCCAGCCGAAGGTATAGCACCTGCAAACGAAGCAGCTGCAGAAGCTTCAAAGCCACCACGCCCAAGGCCAGTGATCAAAAGGCCAACTGCCTTGCAAAAGGCTGCGGAAGAACAGCTGGCTCCAGGTACAGAAGATAAGCCTGCCGCTGCAGAGACAGCACCAGCAGGCACGGATAACCCGCCACAGCCTGCTGCCGAAGATGCTCCGAAACCGCCAAGGCCACGGCCTGTCATCAAACGCCCGGCTGCCTTAACCAAACCGGCTGCTCCGGAAGCGAAGTCAGAGGAAGCAAGACCTGCAGCGGACGACACTGCTATACCTGACGCTACTGCAAACGTATCATCGGAAGAATCAGCAGCGAAATCACCAGCAGCAGGTGCAGTGCCAGAGGCACCAACAACAGGAGCAGAGCAAAATACACCGGAAGCCGAACCAAGTGCTGCGCCGCCAGCCAAACCGCCTCGTCCGCGCCCGATCATCAGGCGGCCGACACCGCCGGCTCCTGCAGCAGAATCAGAGCCAAAAGCAGAAGAGCAGCAGGAGGGAGGTAAGCCAGCAACGGACAAGCCTGAGGCAGCAACGGACAAGCCTGAGGCAGCAACTGGAGAGCCGCCTATACCTGAGCCACAACCGGAAAAACCAAAGCCACCGCGGCCGCGGCCTATTATCCGTCGTCCGCCACCCAAAACGGAAGAATAACAAAGAGCAGGTGCTATACCTGACTAACAAAATAAAACAAGTAACAGCTTAACGAAGATAACCCATGTACGAAACGTTAAAACCAGATTTGGAAAAACAGCTTGCCGAGATCAAGGAAGCTGGTTTGTATAAGCAGGAACGTATCATCACCACTCCGCAGGGAGCTGATATCGATACGACTCAGATGCAGCATGTGCTGAACTTCTGCGCCAACAACTACCTGGGCCTGTCGGCTCACCCAAAGGTGATCGAGGCAGCCAAGCATGCTATCGATACGCACGGTTATGGCATGAGCTCTGTACGCTTTATCTGCGGCACGCAGGATATCCACAAAGAGCTGGAGCAAAAGCTGTCTGAATTCCTGGGCACCGAAGACACCATTCTTTACGCAGCGGCTTTCGATGCGAACGGTGGTGTGTTCGAACCTTTGTTCGATGCCGAGTCGGCGATTATATCGGATGCGCTGAACCACGCTTCTATCATCGACGGTATTCGTCTGTGCAAAGCCCAGCGTTTCCGCTACGAGCACAACAACATGGAAGACCTGGAGGCAAAGCTGCAGGAGGCCGTGAATGCCGGCACCAAGCACCGCATCATCGTAACAGATGGGGCCTTCTCTATGGATGGTACCGTGGCGCAACTCGACCAGATCGTGGAGTTGGCTGATAAGTACCAGGCTGTGCTGATGGTAGACGATTCGCACTCTACAGGCTTTATGGGCAAAACGGGCCGTGGTACGCACGAGTACCACAACGTGATGGACAAAGTGGACATCATCACCGGTACGCTAGGCAAAGCACTGGGCGGTGCCATGGGCGGTTTCACGTCTGGCAAGAAAGAGATCATAGACATGCTACGTCAGCGCTCCCGTCCGTACCTGTTCTCTAACTCACTGGCTCCATCTATCGTGGGTGCTTCCATTGCGGTACTCGATATGCTTAGCTCTACTACTGAACTGCGCGACAAACTGGAGTGGAACACAAAGTACTTCCGTGAGCAAATCACAGCCGCTGGCTTCGACATCAAGCCGGGCGACCACCCGATTGTGCCTGTGATGCTATACGATGCACCGCTGGCGCAGGAGTTCGCGGCCCGCATGCTCGACAAAGGCATTTACGTGATCGGATTTTACTATCCGGTTGTTCCAAAAGGGCAAGCCCGTATCCGTGTGCAGCTTTCCGCGGTGCACGACCGCGTTCACATCGACAAGTGTATCGCCGCATTCACAGAGGTTGGTCGCGAGCTTGGCGTGATCAAGTAAGATTGCAACTATATCAAGGTATAGAAACAGCCGCTTCCGTTGGGGGAGTGGCTGTTTTTTATTACCTTGTCATTATCAGGATCCAAATACCTGCTCTACCTATGAATAATGTCAAAATAAAGGCTGGTCAGTTGCTGCTCGGCACCGTGCTGGCCTGGCTGGTTATTTCATTTCTGGCTTATGTCACGGCAGGTATACGGGGTGAGGTAAACCTGACGGGTACACTGCTCCAGATCACGTTTTACTTTTCTATTCTGCTTTCAGCGGAAGCCTACCTGAGTATGATGCTCAACCCGCAGTGGGTACGCGTGAACCTGGGTATGGTACTGCTGCTCTGCGCCCCGGCGCTGGCTTATCTGGCCTGGTTTGTCAGTCAGATCCTTTTCGGATAAGTCGAACCCTTCTCAACATTAAGCTAACTTTATGTTCTTCTGTTTTATCGGAAACGACCCTTTCTTTGGCTCTATCTTCCTGCTGGTAGCTGCCTACTATATACTGGTGGTGCTCTCGCTGCTGCACCTGATCTTTAAGACAAATTATAACCTAACGGAGCGCCTGCTCTGGATGGTCGTGCTCTGGGTAGTGCCCGTTTTTGGCCTGCTGGCCTACTGGGTATTCTGGAAAAGAAGAGAAAAAGCATAGACGCAAAAAAGCCTCCGCTTAGCGGAGGCCCTTTTCCATAGTTCTAAGTATAGTTTCTTTAAGTACGCTTTGGCTATTCTTGTTCTTTAGAAGCGTCCTGGCCTTGTTCATCAAGGGTGATCGTGCCAGTCTGGCCTTCTTTGTTTGTCAGGGCGATTTCGTAAACAACTTTTGCGTTCGCGTCACCTTCAGCTGGCTTCACTTTGTAGATATCGCCTACAGTCCACTCTTTGTAAGCTTCGTGATCCAATACCGCCTTTACAGGGGCTGGAAGCTGATCTTTGGTAACTTTTTCTCTATTGTCGTTCTGAGTTTGCGTCTGTGCTTGCTCAGCAGCCTGTGTAGCTTGTGCGTTCGCATCGATAGATGTAAAACCAAGTAAGGCAATGGCGGCTGCTAAAAAAGTTGCTTTTTTCATGTTATGTTAGTTTAGTTCGATTAACATTTGTTGCGCATAGCCCTATTGGCATAACCGTGCCAGAACCATTTAAATTGCATAATGCACTGTTTATTAACTGGTTGTGTGTTTTGTATGGGTTTCGCAAACTGTGGAAGAGCACAGGGTGATGGGGAAATATTTCCACACTTTGTGGTGCGTGCCCACCATGTAACCCTGGCTGCAGGTACGTAACAGGTATAGCTTCTGAGCCCATGGCAATAAAAAAAGCCAGTCCCCAAGGACTGGCTTTGCTATCGTTATAGGCTTATACCTTACGCTGCACTCACCGATTTCTCTGCAGGAGCTGGAACAGCGGCTGGCTTCTGGTCTGTGTCGAACAGGAACTGGTTGAGTTTCACGCGCAGGTCGGCAGAGGAAAGGTTGCGGAATACCTCGGCATTGCGTACCAGCGCGATCTGGCCTGTTTCTTCGGATACGACCAGCACCACACTGTCGGTTACTTCCGTAAGGCCGATGGCAGCACGGTGTCGAAGACCCATGGAGGCGGGTATCTCGTTGTTCTCCGTTACAGGCAAAATGCAACGGGCCGCTTTGATGCGATTGCCCGAAATGATCACAGCGCCATCGTGCAGCGGACTCGTCTTGTTAAAGATCGACATCAACAGTCGCTTAGAAATCACGGCATCGATCAGGTCACCCGATTCAGCGTAGTATTTCAATTCGGAGCTTTTGGCAAATACGATCAGTGCACCGGTATTTTTGGCGGCAAGTGATTTAGAGGCTTCAATAAAGGGGGTGAGGCTGAGCTTCTCCACCTGATCGCGGCGCCATGGGAAACCACGGAAAAGTCGGTCATTGTTGAAGGCGGTGGTTTTGCCGATCAGCAAAAGGAAGCGCCGGATCTCGGGCTGGAATACAATGATGGCTGCGAGTACACCCACTCCCATAAACTGGCCGAGGATGATGCTGAGGAGCTCCATGCCTGCGGCCCTTACCACCAGGTATAGCAGGTATACGGAGAGCAGGCCCAGGAAAATCTTAAGCGCCACACTACCAGTCAGAAGTTTATAGAGCTGGTAAAGCAATACCGTGACGAGCAGGATGTCAAGCACATCCAGCAGCTCAATTTCCAAAAAGCCTACTGTAAATAAAGGAATCAATGCGTTACTTTCGTGTATAGTTGGATAGTCTGTTTTGTTTCTTTTACGTCGTGCACCCGCAAAATGTCGGCACCTTTTCCTAACGCGATGGTATTGAGTGCTATTGTGCCGGCCAGTGCTTCAGATTGGTCAATGCCCAGGTATTTGTAGGTCATGGACTTGCGGGATACTCCCACTAATAACGGTAGCTCAAGTACACGTAGTTCCTCAAGTCGGTGCATTAGCTCAAAGTTCTGATCCACAGTCTTGGCAAAACCAAAGCCAGGGTCTAAGATGATGTCGTTCACACCTAAGCTTTTTAACTGCGCCACCTTGACCTGCAGCTCGTCCAGCACATCCAGCACAAGGTCCTGGTAGTCCGTGAGGCTGTTCATGGTCTGCGGCGTGCCGCGCATGTGCATCAGGATGTAAGGCACCTGCATTTGCGCCACCGTTTCGAACATGGCCTCGTCGAGGTTGCCGCCCGAAATATCGTTGATGATGGAAGCACCCGCCTTTATACTGGCCTCAGCTACTTCGGCCCGGAAGGTATCCACGGAAATCACAGCTCCCGGAAAAGCCTGCATGATGGCCTCAATGGCAGGTATAACTCTATCCAGTTCTTCGGCTGTTGAAACATCCGCAGCGCCCGGCCGGGAAGAGTAACCTCCCAGGTCAAGAATGTCAGCTCCGTCTTCCAGCATGCTTTTGGCTCGTTGAACAACTTCGTCGGGAGAGCTCAGGCGGCTGCCTGCATAGAAAGAGTCAGGTGTAACATTGAGGATGCCCATGACCAGCGGCTTATCCAGCGAAAGGATTTTTCCGCGGCAGTTAAGTGTACTTTTCTTTCGAAAAAACTTATCTTTCGATTCCAATGTTGGCGTATCTGTCAATCGTTTAAAATTAAAGCTAAAAAGTTGATTAGTCAAACACTCCAGGAATATAATCAGGTAGTAAACCGCTGCAAAGATACCTTCGTCAAGAAGACCAAAGACTACGGCACCGCCTGGCGCGTGCTGCGACTGCCGTCCATCACCGACCAGATCTTTATCAAGGCGCAGCGCATCCGCTCCATACAGGAGAAGGGCAGGCAAATGGTGGAGGACGATATCCGGGACGAGTTTGTGGGCATCATCAACTACTGCGTGATCGCCTTGATGCAACTGGGCCTGCAGGAGAGTGACGAGCTAACGCTTTCGGCAGAGGAAGTGGAGCGCATGTATACGGAGCACATTGAGGAAAACATAAAGCTGCTCAACGCCAAGAACCACGACTACGGCGAGGCCTGGCGCGACATGCGCGTGAGCTCCATCACCGATATCATCCTGATGAAGCTCTACCGCACCAAGCAGATCGAAGACAACGAAGGCCAGACCCTGATCTCGGAAGGCGTGGAAGCCAACTACCGCGACATGATCAACTACGCCGTGTTCGCGCTGATCAAGTCGGGGTTTGCGGAAACGGTGAAGTAAGGTATAAATTAGATGCACACAAGTATGTCATCTTGACGATAGGAGAGATCTGAAGCTCTGTTATGTGAGACAGTTTCAGATTTCTCTGAGCTACGCTCGCCCCCTTCGACTCACGTCTCGGGCGTGTTCGGAATGACAAAACGCTGAAATGGAAGATAGCGGGGTGTGCGGGTGATCCGGTTATTGTGATTCCCTAAACTCCCAAACTCTTAAACTCTCAAACTCAAATGCGATACATCACCAAATTTTTCTGGCTTTTTGTAGGAGTCCTGTTTATTTTCTCGGGCCTGATCAAGATCAACGATCCGGTAGGTACAGCCATTAAACTGGAGGAGTACTTTGAAGTATTCGCCCACGATATTTCACCCGTATTTCTATCACTGGTGCCGGCGGCGCTGTTTCTTTCCATCTTCCTGAGTGCGGCTGAGATCGTGCTGGGTGTGGCGCTGCTTATCCGCTGGAAGCTCAAAGAGGTACTATGGCTGCTGCTGGCCATGATCGTTTTCTTCACCTTCCTCACCTTCTACTCGGCCTACTTCAACAAAGTAACCGACTGCGGCTGCTTCGGCGATGCCATCAAGCTCACGCCCTGGGAGTCGTTCACCAAAGACATCGTGCTGCTGGTGATGATTGTGTGGCTGCTCTTTTACCGCAGACACCTGCAGCCACTGGTGCAGCCTAAAGTAGGAGCGGCCGTAACAGCCCTTACCGCTTTAATTTCGGTTGGCATCGGCTGGTACGCTTATGAGCATCTGCCTTATGTCGATTTCCGCGCTTATAAAATAGGCAATAACATTCCGGCCCTGATGAAACCTTCAGCACCGCTACGCTACAAGTATGTGATGGTGAAAGATGGAGAAGAGGAGGAGTTTGAGGAGTACCCGATGGATGAAGCCTATACCTTCAAGGAGATGGTAGCGGTGAATCCGGAGGATGGTCCGAAGATCACCGACTTCAACGTATGGAACGATCAGGGTGACTTTACGCAGGAAATCCTCAGCGGCAACAAGCTGCTGGTGATCGTGCACAATGTAGAGAAAGCCAATCGCAGCAACATCGAGGAAATAAGCAAGCTGGTGCAGGAAGCCGAGCAACAGGGTATAACGCCTGTAGTCATCACTTCCTCCGGCCGTCAGGAGTTTGAGGCCTTCCGCCACGAGGTGGGTCTGGCTGCTCCGTACTTCTTCGGCGACGGCACTGTACTCAAAACCATGATGCGTGCCAACCCCGGCACCATGCTGCTGCAGGACGGCACCGTAAAAGGCATGTGGCACCACAACGACACACCAGATGTGTCGGAGCTGGTGAGCTTGCTGTAAAAGCACTATACCTTAGCTTTGAGCACGCAACGCATTTTCCTGATCGGTATGATGGGGGCTGGCAAGACCACTTTGGGTCGACAGCTGGCTGAGCGGCTGGGCTATACCTTCGTGGACCTCGACGAGTACCTTGAGCAAAGGGAAGGCTGCAGCATTGCGCAGCTGTTTGCCGCAGGGGGGCATGAGGGCTTTCGACAGAAGGAACGGCAGGCGATGGAGTCGGTGGTGCAGGAATTTGAGCAAGCTGTGGTGGCTACTGGCGGCGGCACACCCTGCTTCTTCGACAACATGGCATTTATCAACCAGCACGGCACGAGCATTTTTCTGGACGTGCCGTCTGAAGAACTCACGCAACGACTGCTTTTGACAAACCTGAGCCAGCGTCCCTTGCTGGCTCAGAAAAGCGAAGAAGAGCTAAAGGATTTCATAGTCAAAACATTAGCTGAACGTCTGGTATTCTACAAGCAGGCTAAGTATACGGTATCGGGAAAAAGGTATAACATTGGACGGTTAGAATCGTTAGTTAAACCATAACAAAAACTCCTCGTTTCCGCTTATGTGTTGCAGCGGATAAATACATACGGGATACCTAATATTTAACTAATTTTGCGGTAAAAATCCGTTTTTAGCAAAATCTGACTATGAAACCCAATCACAAAGGACAAGCCCAGATATTCCAGAATCCTGTGCTGGAAAGACTGACACGTACACACATTGCACTGCCTATTTCTATTTTTATCGTCATTGCCATCGGGCTGATTTACTATGGCATCACGTATAGCTTTATTAATGTGCTGGAGGCGATCGGCTTCTTTCTGCTGGGCTGGCTTATCTTCTCACTGATCGAATACTGCGCGCACCGCTTCGTGTTCCATATGGATACCGATACGCCGATGAAGGAGCGCATTCAGTATACCTTTCACGGCAATCACCACGAGTACCCGAAAGACAAAGAGCGCCTGGCTATGCCGCCGATTGTCAGCTTGTTCATCGCCTCGTTCTTTTTCTTTGTGTTCAAGCTGATCTTCGGGCAGTTTGTATTCGGTGTAGTGGCCGGGCTGCTGTTTGGTTATGCGCTATACCTGTTCGTGCATTATGCCGTGCACGCATACGCACCGCCTAAGAACTTCCTGAAGCAGCTTTGGATTCACCATAGTATTCACCACTACAAAGACCCGAACGTGGCTTACGGTGTATCTTCTCCGCTCTGGGACTACATACTGGGAACGATGCCGAAACGCACTAATTCAAAATAGAGCAGTCCATCGAAATCAAAAAGGGAGCCGATTGGCTCCCTTTTCTTTTGTTAGGTATTGCGTTTATCGTCTGAATCTGCTGAACAGCCAGCCTACCAGGGCCACAATCAGAACGATGATGATGAGCGCGGTCCACATACCGGCTTTGAAGATGTCTCCTATCAATTCGCAACTACTCATGGTAACTGCCATCAGGACGAAAAGGACGGGGAGGTATAGTCTTATATTTTTCATAGTCTTATTTTGTTTAGGTTATAGCGCAGCGCCTAACACTCTTATAGAGAGTGCGGTTGCGGTAATATGACGAAATTGTCATATATATCAGATACTTGCTTTTTAAGTAAAAGGTTGGCTTATAAGGGGGGAGGTGCTGTGGAAGCTGCTGACTGCTTCTTAACCTAAGGCCCCCTGTATGAGTAAACACATGAAAGTGTTTTCATGTTTATAAAGAGTCAATTCCTTAATGCTAGATTTCTATAATTTCATTAAGCGGTTTGCGGCAGGGGTCTTAATGGTTCTTATCGCTTACCTTTTAATAAGCCAAGGTTACTTTTTTCTGCTGGTCTTTTCAGGCATTCTGCTTGCCGTGCTCTTCAGTGGTATGGCAGAGTGGATTGTCCAAAAAACGGGAATGAAGCGGTGGGTGGCACTACTGCTGTCCGTGCTGCTTTTCTTCGGTCTGATCATAGGGGCCTTTTGGTTGTTGGCACCCACTATAGCAGAGCAGGTAGGCGAGATGCGGGAAACCTTGCCTAAGTCCATTGAGCAACTGAGAAACTGGCTGGGTGAGCGAGGCTGGGGAGAGCGGGTCGCGGAGAAGCTACCTGAAAACTTTGAAGGTGCTCTCTCGAAACAAGAGAATCTTTTCTCGCAGGTTACCGGCGCTTTTTATACGACACTCGGGTTCCTGGCCGATCTTGTAATAGTCGTCATCACAGCCTTGTTCCTGGCCGCCAGTCCGACCCTCTACACACATGGGCTGGTGAAGCTGTTCCCTGTCCATAAGCGGACACGAATACTGGAGGTGCTGGATAAGTGCTACAGTACCCTACGGGGATGGCGTGGTGGCTATGCTGCTGGCTATGTCTATGATTGGTATCAGTACCGCCATTGGCTATAGTCTGATCGGGTTACCCCTGGCATTCGCTTTGGCCTTCATCGCTTTTCTTTTCGCGTTTGTGCCCAACATTGGCCCATGGCTGGCAGGGGTGCCTGCTGTGCTCGTCGGTCTGATGGAAGGAGGGCAGATGGCGCTGTATGTGATTCTGATCTATGGCGGCATTCAGATGGTGGAGAGTTATGTGCTGACTCCCATCATTTTCAAGAAGACAGTAGACCTGCCACCGGCCCTGCTGCTGTTCTTTCAGGTGTTGCTTGGTTTGCTGCTAGGGGCGCTAGGACTGCTATTGGCTGCCCCGATATTAGCCGTGCTGATGGTGATCGTGCAGGAGTTGTATGTAAAAGACGTGCTAGAAGCTGAAGTTAAAGAGAAATAAAAAAAGCCACTTAACGATTTTATTCGTAAGTGGCTTTTTTTAAGCTCCCCCTCCTGGGCTCGAACCAGGGACCCCCTGATTAACAGTCAGGTGCTCTAACCAACTGAGCTAAGGAGGAATCTTATTTATGTTCAGTGACGGCCTCTACCGTCGAATGATGGTGCAATATTACGGCGCCTAAGCTTACTACGCAAGTGCTGGGCTAAAAAATATTTCGAGTAAGTTGTAAATGGTTGTGAATCAATCCGAAAAATTTAATTAAAAATGGAGAGCAGAGAGCCATTCAGTGCGGTGCGGTATTGTCGGAGGCCATACACAGCAGGACCTGCATTCACACCTCCCTGAAAATTGAACTGGGATCCGCAGCAAGTGTCCACAATAAACAGGTTGGACTGGTCTGCCTCCACCTGGCCGCAAGGTGCAGTCGCAGTAGGGTCATAGGGGCAGGCTCGTTCAAAAGCCAGGTATAGGTTCGCATGCTGCCGGATCACAATGATGCCCTTGTAACCGGAGTTCAGGTATACATAGCCCCCATCCTGGCGCAGGCGCGTATACAGCTGGCTGTTTACATTGATCTGCTCGCTTACAGGTACATTGGGTATACCTGGGCCTGGGTTATCGCTGCCACAGGAAGTAAGCAGCAGCAACGCCAGCAGGCAAAGGAGCTTACTGATAGTCGTAGAAGCCTTTGCCAGACTTGCGGCCATGGTGGCCGGCGTCCACTTTCTGCTGCTGTATGCGGCTCGGTCTGAATTTCGGATCATAATGGAAAGCCTCAAACATGGAGGAGGTAACAGAGTAATTGGTGTCTACGCCGATCAGGTCCATCAGTTCAAAGGGGCCCATCTTAAAGCCGCTGGCCTGCATGAGCCGATCTATACCTTTAGCATCAGTCACACCTTCTTCGAGCAGCTTGAGCCCCTCTACATAAAAGTGGCGAGCCACCCGGTTCACAATAAAACCAGGAGCGTCTTTAGCCATTACAGGCTTCTTCTCCAGCTTCAGGGCCAATTGACGGATAGTATCAGCTACTTCCAGAGAAGTGGCCGCTCCTGAGATCACTTCCACCAGCTTCATGATATGGGCCGGGTTGAAGAAGTGCATGCCCACTACCCGCTCCGGGTGCGGTATACCTGCCGCGATGCGGGTAATAGGTATAGACGAGGTATTGGAGGCAAAGATCGTATCAGGCGTATTCACGGCATCCAGATCTTTGAAAATGCTCTGCTTCACCTCCAGGCGCTCTACCACAGCCTCAATGATAACGTCGCAGCTCAGCTGCAGCGTATCACCGGTATAAGATAAGTTCTCCAGGGCCGCCTGTTTGTCAGCTTCCGTCAGCTTGCCGCGCTCTATCCCTTTATCGAGGTTTTTAACGGTGGTAGCTTCGGCTTTCCTGAGCACCTGCGCATTGATGTCGAACAGAATGGTTTTGTACCCTGCCTGCGCACAGATCTGCGCAATACCCTGCCCCATGGTACCGGCACCTACTATACCTATCGTTTTGATGTTCTCAAATTTCATAGCCTTGGTTGTCTGTTAAAAAGAATGAGTGAATGTTCTGCTATATTTTAAAACAAAACATTCACTCATTCGCTCAATCACTCATTCAGAATTAAATAACCCCCTTGAACTGGCGCAGGAAGCGTACGTCGTTTTCGGTGAACAGGCGCAGGTCACGGATCTGGTAGCGGAGCATGGTGATGCGCTCGATGCCCATACCGAAGGCAAAGCCTGAGTATACCTCCGGATCGATGCCGCAGTTGCTAAGCACGTTCGGGTCTACCATGCCGGCACCGCCGATCTCTACCCAACCTGATTGCTTACAGATGTTACAGCCCTCGCCTTTGCAGATCAGGCAGGAGATATCAATCTCTGCGCTCGGCTCCGTGAACGGGAAGAACGAGGGGCGGAAACGGATCTTGGTGTCCTGTCCGAACATCTCCTTGGCGAAGTAATACAAAGTCTCTTTCAGGTCTTTGAAGCTCACGCCTTTGTTTACGTACAGGCCCTCCACTTGCTGGAATACCATGTGCGCACGGGCTGAAATGGCCTCGTTGCGGTATACGCGACCCGGCATGATGCTGCGCAGCGGTGGCTGGTTGTTCTCCATCAGGCGCACCTGCACGTTGGAGGTATGGGTACGCAACAGCTTGTCACGATCTTCGCTCAAGAAGAAAGTGTCCTGCATTTCGCGGGCAGGGTGGTTCTCCGGGAAGTTCAGCGCCGTAAAGTTGTGCCAGTCGTCCTCGATCTCCGGTCCGTCAGCCACATTGAAGCCAATGCGCTCGAAAATGCGCACGATCTCGGCACGTACCAGCGAAAGCGGATGGCGGGTGCCCAAAGTGTTAGGTATAGGAGGTAGCGTAAAGTCAAAAGCGTTTTCAGCCTCAGAACCAGTGTTCGCGTTGGCCAGCTGTTCCTGTGCTTCGTCAAAACGGGTTTGGGCGCGGTTCTTGAGCTGGTTTAGCTCCTGACCTACCTGGCGGCGCTGCTCGGGCGCCACTGATTTGAGGTCGTCAAAAAGGGCGGCTATAGCGCCTTTGCGGCCAATGTAAGCGATTCTGAATTGCTCCAACTCGGCTGCGCTTGTCAGTTGCGCGGCCTCTATCTCTTGTGCTACTCTCTGTATATTCTCAACCATAGTATGCAAAGATAATAATTTGCGAAATGTGAAAGGCAAAATAAGGCGCTTTGCTATACCTTGCCATTCGGTGAATAAAACCTAACTTGGTTTACCGACGCCAACCGGCCGTTTACCGACTTCTGTCCGGGGGTAACCTAATAGCCATTGAATTGAGCAAGGGCATCTTATACCTTTGGTACAGATCTTAAAACTAAACGAAATAAAACCATGAAAAATCAAGAATATAATAGAGGTGGTTCCGGCAAAATGGCCGGCGTTTTTCTCCTGATGGTAGGGGTGCTGTTGCTAACAGCCAAGATGGGCGTCTTCTTTTTGCCAAGCTGGGTGTTTTCCTGGCCTATGTTCCTGATCGCGCTGGGCCTGTTTCTGGGCTTTAAGCATTCCTTCCAGAAACCAAGCTGGCTGGTGCTGATTGTGATCGGTGGCGTGTTTCTGCTTGACAGGCACTTCTTTCTCGATATTAACCTGAAGCTGTACTTCTGGCCCATCCTGATCATCGGTCTGGGGCTGTGGCTGATCATGAAACCAAAGAAGCGCAACCCTTGGGAAAACCAGGTGGGCCCTGGCCCCAACCCCAGACCAGAAGACACTCCCGGATACTATACCGACCCTGTGAACGGCGCTATCCTGGTGGCTACACCGACTACACCGGCAACGAAGCTTATACCTCCAGCGGATATGACGGTAACCAGGGTTATACGGCAGGAGGGCCTGAAGATCAACTGGACAGTGTGGCGATACTCGGAGGCATAAAAAAAAAAACATCGTCTCTAAGAACTTCAAGGGCGGCGAAGTGGTGAGCGTGTTCGGAGGCACGGAGCTGAACCTGATGCAGGCCGACATACAACACCCGATCGTGCTGGAGGCAACCCAGATCTTTGGGGGAACCACCCTCATCGTGCCCCCACACTGGCAAATCAAGTCCGACGAAATGGTGGCCATCCTGGGCGGCATCGACGACAAGCGACCTGCCATGCCACAGGGCTATGACCCCAATAAGGTGCTCATCCTGAAAGGCACCACCCTCTTTGGCGGACTCAACATCAAGAGTTACTAATGGAGGGGGTTGCATCGCAGGTACGGCTGATGCTGCTCTATCTGGGCTGGGCCTTGCTTTGGTCGGTGGTGCTGGTATTGGTGCTTTGGCAAACCGGCTTTGCCCTGAACCTGATACTGACAGATGCCCTGCTGATGAACGTGCTACTGGCTGTGGGTGGATTTGCTGTAGGTACAGGCCTGCGATTCTATCAGCCGAGCATCCGTCAGGGAGCATTTCTGCTGGGCTGGAGTCTGGGTTTGGCAGGTATATGCACCTTGCTGTTTGACTTTATAATGGGTCAGATGCAGCCAGAAGCCACCGCATACCTGGCTTTTGTCGATAAAACCTTGCCGATGCGCATCGCATTTGGCTGGCTGATGCTCTTGCTTATGCTACTCCTGACCTGGCTGTGGTTCTATACCCGTCAACTGCAGGAGGCTGAGAAGCGCAAAGCCGCCACCGAGAAGCTGGCCCGCGAAGCCGAGCTCTATAACCTGCGCCAGCAGTTGCAGCCGCATTTTTTGTTCAATAGCCTCAACTCCATCAGTGCCCTGGTAGTGAGTCGGCCGGAGCAAGCCCGCACCATGGTGCAGCAGCTGTCAGACTTCTTGCGCGGCACCTTGCGCAAGGACAACAGCCAGCTGGTGCCCCTGGCAGAGGAGCTAAAGCAATTGCAGCTATACCTGGACATTGAAAAAGTGCGCTTCGGGCATCGACTACAGGTAGCGGTAGAGGCCACCGATGAAAGTCAAAGCATGAAGCTGCCCGCCCTGCTGCTGCAGCCCGTCGTGGAAAACGCCATCAAGTTCGGACTCTACGACACGGTGGGGGAGACGACTATCAAGGTAAAGGCTACTACCGCGGACGGCTACCTGACCATCACCACCCAGAACCCCTATGACCCAGCCACAAGCCAGCCCCGCAAAGGCACCGGCTTCGGACTCGACTCCATTCAGCGCAGGCTATACCTGCTCTACGCCCGGCAGGACTTGCTGCGCACCTCTCAACAAGACCATCAGTTTACAACCACCATCAAGATACCCCAACACTATGAAAAAATGCCTGATAATAGATGATGAACCGTTGGCCCGCAGCATGGTGGCCGAGTACCTGCAAGCCTACCCTGAGCTGGAGGTGGTGCAGGAGTGCGGGGACGGCTTCGAGGGTGTGAAAGCCATCATGCAGCATCAGCCCGATCTGATCTTTCTTGACATCCAGATGCCTAAGATCAACGGCTTTGAGATGCTGGAGCTGGTGGAGCAAGCCCCCGGTGTCATCTTTACCACCGCCTTTGACGAGTACGCCATCAAGGCCTTTGAGACTAATGCCGTAGACTACCTGCTCAAGCCTTTCAGCAAAGAACGCTTCGATGCCGCCATACGCAAATGGCTGCAGAGCCAGGCAGCAGCACAGGCTATACCCGCCTCAAGTGCGCTGGAGGAGGCTACTGGCAAGCAACCTGAAGAACAGCATCGCATTGTAGTAAGAGCCGGCAACAACATCCGCATCATACCAGTGGCCGATGTGCTATACCTGGAGGCCTACGACGATTATGTGAAAATCCATGCCCGCGACGGCGTTTTCCTTAAGAAAAAGACGATGGGCTATTACGAAAAAGCGCTTGATCTGAAGCAGTTTGTGCGGGTGCATCGCTCCTATATCATGGCTCTGTCGCAGCTCACCCGCATCGAGCCCTTCGAGAAGGACAGCCACGTGGCACTGCTGCGCAACGGTGAGCGTATTCCCCTGAGCAAGAGTGGCTATGCCCGACTGCGGACAGTACTGGGTATATAGTCGCCTTTGTACATGCCTGTATTTGGATTTATCTGATCAGGAATGTGCTTCTGGCTGTTTGAAGTCAAAATAGCAGCGTCTGAATCAGCATTTGCCCTATTCGTCTAAATAGTTTTTCTCAAACCGAAAAAGCTCTCACATTTGTCTCGCTCAAAACTGTTTTGAGCTTGCCCGGAAAGTCTGAACACTTACTAAATAATTCTGTTAAACACTTGTGGAAACTTTTGGGATAAAAAACGTTTCCGTAGTTTTGCCTCGGAATTATGAAAATGGAAACGACAGTACAGCTATCGGTTAAAGATAAGATTGCAACAGAGGCATTTAAGCTTTTCTGTCGCCGCGGCATCAAGGGGTCCTCTATGGATGACATTGCGCAGCACCTTTCTATGTCCAAAAAAACCATTTACAAGTGGTTCAGCAACAAAGACGAGATTGTGTACTGGGCTATCAACTCATACCTGAGTTCGGTGGATGCGGACTGTGAGCGATGCAGGCAGGAGGCGCCCAATGCCATCGAAGAACTTTTTTCGATCATGAAGACCACCCGTCAAGTCTTCGCCAGCATTCACCCCGGCATCTTCTTCGACCTGCAGAAGTACCACGCCAACGCCTGGCAAAAGTGGCAGGAGTATAAGAACCATGACTTCCTTCACCGGATTAAAGATAACCTCAGGCGCGGCATTTCTGAAGGCTTGTTCCGTCAGGACCTGGACGTGGAGGTAATCGCCCGCCTGCGACTCGCCCAGATCGAGGTGCCTTTTGACGAAACCCTTTTCCCCCGCTTCCAATTTGAGCTGCTGCATGTGCAAACGGCCAGCCTCGAGTACTTCATGCTCGGTATCGCCACGCTCAAGGGGCACAAGATGATCAATGACTACAAGCAAATCACAGAAGAAGAATAACTGACTACAACTCTCCGATTATGAAAAAAAACATTAGCCTGTTACTGGCACTATTCGTCTTGCTAAGCCCGGTCAAGGTGCTGGCGCAGGCATCGCCGCAGGCTTTCAGTCTGCAACAGAGTATCGATTATGCCCTGCAGAACCGCGCGAGCCTGAAAATGGCCCGCAACCAGCAGGACATCGACAAAGCCAAAGTAGGAGAGATCCGGGCCATGGGGCTACCGCAGATCAATGCCGCCGCTGACTTGGGCAAAAACGTGATACAGCAAAAGAGCTTCCTGCCGGCAGAGTTTTTTCAGGATCCGGATAACCCTAATTCGCCGGAGCCAGGCACCTTCGTGCCAGTGGTGTTCACGCCCCAGTATACTGGCAATGCTACCGTCACGGCCAGCCAGTTGCTCTTCGATGGCTCATACCTGATCGGTTTGAAAGCCGCCAAGACTTATACCGAACTGTCGCGCAAAACCACGGAGCAGAACGAGATTGATGTAGTGGAACAGGTGACCAAGGCCTATTACAGTGTGCTGGTGAGCCGGGAGCGCATGGAGCTTCTCAACCAGAACCTCTACCGCCTGGACACGCTCCTGAAGCAGACGCAAGTGATGTTTGAGCAGGGCGTAGCTGAAAAGCTGGACGTGGACCGCCTTCGTGTGACCTACAACAACCTGAACGTAGAAAAACAGAAGACAGAGCGCTTGCTTACTTTAGGAGAGGACCTGCTCAAGTTCCAGATGGGAATGCCCCAGAAAGAGCAGCTGATTTTGACAGACAGTCTGAGCGAAGTGCAGGTTGATATGGCCAAGACCAATCGAAACGGTTTCAATTATAGCAATCGCATCGAGTACTCTGTCCTGGAGACGCAGCGGGACCTCGCCATGCTAAACCTGCGCAACATTCGTTCTGGCTATCTGCCCAAGCTATACCTGAACGGCCGCTACGGTTACGTGGCCGCCAACAATGACTTCAGCGAGATCACCCGCAGCCGTAACTGGTTCGATTTCGCCTACGTGGGCCTGGGCCTGCAGGTGCCGATCTTTGACGGCCTGCGCAAGCACTACCAGGTGCAGCAGTCCCGTCTGACGCTTGAGAACGCCAAACTAGGGTTTGAGAGTCTGGAGCAAGGCATAGACCTGGAGCTGGAACAAGCCTCTACCGACCTGACCAATTCATTGGACGTGCTGGCATCGCAGCGCGAGAACCTGGAACTGGCTGAGGAGATTGCCCGCGTGGCCAAGATCAAGTTTCAGGAGGGCGTTGGCTCTAACTTAGAGGTAGTCACCGCCGAAACAGACTTGCGCCAGGCACAGACCAATTACTACGCCGCCATGTACGATGCCCTGATCGCTAAAGTGAACCTGGACAAAGCCACTGGCACCCTGCTTATAAAATAAAACACTTGAAAAAAGACTAACACACGACTTATCATGAAAAAGATATTTGGAGTTTCATCGCTTGCCCTGTTCCTTAGCCTGGCCGCCTGTAACCAGGGCAGCGACAAAGAAGCGCAACTGGCAGAACTGAAGAAACAGCAAACGGAGCTGCAGGAGCAGATCGCACAGCTGGAAGCAGAGCTAAAGACAGAAGGCAAGGGCGGACCAGTTGAGAGAAAGACTGTGCCGGTAACCGTAGCGCAGGTGCAGCAGGACACGTTCCGTCACTACCTGGAGGTGCAGGGCCGTGTAGACTTCGATCAGAACGTGCTGGTTAGTGCCAAAGTACCGGGCGTGCTGACAAGCGTTCGGGTGAAGCGCGGTGACAAGGTGACGAAGGGGCAGACCATGGCCACCATCGATGCGCAGGTGCTCGAGCAGAACATAGCCGAGGTGCGTACCCGTCTGGAACTGGCCAACGTAGCCTACGAACGCCAGAAAAACCTTTGGGACCAGAAGATTGGCACTGAGATGCAGTTTCTGACTGCCAAGAATAACAAAGAGGCCCTGGAGCGCAGTCTGGCTACGCTGCAGCAGCAGCGTGACCAATATAACGTGAAAGCTCCGGTGAGCGGTGTGGTAGACAACGTAATTCCGAATGCCGGGGAGGCCGTGTCGCCGGGGGTGGGCATCATCCGGGTGGTCAACACCAATGGCTCTAAGATTGTGGCAGAGGTATCAGAGGCTTACCTGACCAAGATCAGCAAAGGCGACGAAGCTTTGATACGCTTCCCGGACCTGAACCAGGAGATCAGCGCCACGGTGGATGTGGTGAGCAGCTTCATCAACCCGAGCAGCCGCACCTTCATGATCGAGCTACGGCCGAAAAACGTGGACGTAGAGCTGCGTCCGAACCTGGTGGCCGTGGTGCGCATACAGGACTACCGCAAAGAAGACGCCATCATTATACCTGTCAACCTGGTACAGCGCGACGAGAAATCACAGTACGTGTACGTAGCCCAGAAACAAGGCGAGCGCTATGTGGCCACCCGTAAAGAGGTGGAGACGGGCGTGAACTACCAGGGCAGGTAGAAGTGCTGAATGGACTGACAGCGCAAGACTACATCATTACAGCAGGATACCAGAGTGTGAACGAAGGGCAGCCGGTTGTTTTCAACCAGGAGCGTCTTGCGCAGCAATAATCTTTTAAGCAGCAAACTATGAAATATTTCAAGCCGACCAATTGGTCCATTGATAATAGGACGAGTATATACATCATTACCCTCATCATCTCGGTGTGGGGTATCTTCTCGTACATCACGCTCCAGAAAGAGAATTTCCCTGACATCGTGATTCCGACCGTGTTTGTGGGCACGGTATACCCGGGCACGTCGCCGGCCGATATCGAGAACCTGGTTACCCGCCCCATCGAAAAGCAGCTGAAGGCTATTTCGGGAGTGAAGAAGGTGACGTCCAATTCTATTCAGGACTTCTCGATGATCACGGTGGAATTCAACACCGACGTGGATGTGGTGGAGGCAAAGCAGCTGGTAAAGGATGCTGTAGATAAGTCCCGCACTGACCTGCCGACCGACCTCGACCAGGACCCGAATGTGCAGGAGGTGAACTTTTCTGAGTTCCCGATCATGTACCTCAATGTATCAGGCAACTACAGCCTCGACCGCCTGAAAAAGTATGCTGAGGATATACAGGACCGCATCGAAGCGCAGCCCGAGATCACCCGCGTGGACATGGTGGGTGCTCTTGACAAGGAGGTGCAGGTAAACGTGGACCTCTACAAAATGCAGGTGGCACAGGTAACCTTCGCTGACATTGCCCGGGCCATTTCTTCTGAAAACGTTACCGTGTCGGGTGGCAATATATCGGTAGGCGAGATGAAGCGCTCTGTGCGTGTGGTGGGCCAGTACACCGACCCGAATAAGATTGGGGATATCGTGGTAAAGTCACTGTCCGGCGCTAATATCCAGCTGAAAGAAATCGCGGAGGTAAAAGAAGGGTTTGAAGAGCAGGAGAGTTTTGCGCGTCTGGACAATGCGCCCGTAATTACGCTCAACGTAATCAAGCGAAGCGGCGAGAACCTTATACAGGCATCTGACAACATCCACGAAATGGTGGAGGAGATGCAGGCTACCGTGCTCCCGGCTGACCTGAAGGTGACCATCACAGGTGATCAGTCTACGATGACGCGCCACACCCTGAACGACCTGATCAACACGATCATCATCGGCTTCGTGCTGGTGACCCTGATCCTGATGTTCTTCATGGGCACGACCAACGCCATTTTCGTCGGGCTGTCGGTGCCAATCTCCATGTTCATCGCCTTTATGCTGATGCCGGTGCTGGGCTTCTCGCTCAACATGATCGTGCTCTTCTCGTTCCTGCTGGCACTGGGTATTGTGGTGGACGATGCCATTGTGGTGATTGAGAACACGCACCGCATTTTGCACCAGTCCAATCTGGGTATTATCAAGTCAGCGAAACTGGCGGCCGGTGAGGTTTTTGTGCCCGTGCTGGCGGGTACACTGACTACGGTGGCGCCCTTCCTGCCACTGGCTTTCTGGCCGGGCATTGTAGGTAAGTTCATGTTCTACCTGCCGATCACGCTTATCGTCACACTGATGGCGTCATTGCTGGTAGCCTTTATCATCAACCCGGTGTTTGCGGCTTCTTTCATGAAGAGGGAGCACGAGCAGGAGGCTGATATCGCACCGCGTGCACGTCGCAACTTCTGGTTACTGATAGGTGGTGCCACACTGGTGGCCATCGTGGGGTACATGGCCGGCTGGTATGGCACGGCCAACCTGATCATGCTGGTGGTGGTATTGGTGCTGCTTAACCGCTTCGTCTTCCGTCGCATGATCCACGGTTTCCAAAACACAACGCTGCCACGCTTCATGCGCGGCTACGAGCGCCTGCTGCGCTGGATGCTGATGGGCAGACGGCCAGTGTGGATGTTCCTGAGCATGTTTGTACTACTTATTTTCTCTTTTTTTCTGACGGCAGTAAGAGCTCCTAAAGTAGTATTCTTCCCGGATTCAGATCCGAACTTTGTCTATACCTATATTAGCATGCCGGTCGGTACGGATCAGCTTGTGACTGACTCGGTTACACGTGAGGTGGAGAAGCGCATCTATCGGGTGATTGGTGCCGAAAACAGCGACGTTGAATCGGTTATTTCCAATGTGGCCATCGGTGCCGGCGACCAGAACGACCGCAGCGTGACCGCACAATCTCACTTAGGAAAGGTTACCGTAGCCTTTGTTGAGTATCAATACCGAACCGGCGAGCGCAGTACGCAAGAGTATATGAACGAAATACGCGAAGCGGTGCGTGGTATACCGGGTACCAACATCACGGTCGACAAAGAGCAGAACGGCCCGCCGGTAGGTAAGCCGATCAGCATTGAAATAGCTGGTGAGGACTTTGAAGGCCTGGTGGCGCTGTCAAAGCAAGTGCAGGCTTACATTGATCAGCAGCAGATTGGTGGTATAGAAGAACTCCGCAGCGATCTGGAAGACAGTAAACCGGAGATCATCATCAACATCGACCGGGAGCGTGCCAACCGCGAAGGCATCAGCACCGGGCAAATCGGTATGGAACTGCGCACGGCCATTTTCGGCGACGAGGCCTCTAAGTTCAAACTGGACGAAGAAGAGTACCCGATACAAGTACGCTATGCAGAGCCTTATCGCGAGAACATTGATGCCTTGCTGGACATGCGCATCACGTACCGCGACATGAACAGCGGGCAGGTACGCCAGATCCCGCTTTCGTCGCTGGCGAGCATTGAGTACGGTACTTCATACGGAGGTATCAAGCGCAAAAACCTCAAACGAGTGGTAACGCTGGAGTCGAACGTGCTGGACGGGTACAATGCCAACGAGGTGGTGCAGAGCATCGGAAGTTCGCTGCAGAATTTCGAAACGCCGGAAGGATTTGAGATCAGCATGGGCGGACAACAGGAGGAGCAGGAGGAAACAGCCAACTTCCTGATGATTGCCCTGGTGGCGGCCTTCCTGATCATCTTCCTGGTGCTGGTGACACAGTTCAACTCCGTCTCGAAGCCGTTCATCATCCTGTCTGAAGTGCTCTTTAGCATCATCGGCGTGTTGCTGGGCTTCTCCATCTTTGGGATGGACGTGTCAGTGGTGATGACCGGTGTAGGCATCGTGGCTCTGGCGGGTATTGTGGTGAAAAACGGTATCCTGATCGTGGAGTTCACCGACATGCTGATAGAAGAGGGGCGCGACCTGAAAGAAGCAATCGTGGAAGCAGGCAAGACCCGTCTGAACCCGGTGCTCCTGACCGCGACTGCGACTATACTAGGCTTGATACCCTTGGCGTTAGGTATAAACCTGAACTTCTATACCCTGTTCACGGAGTTCAAAGCGAACTTCTTTATGGGGGGCGATAGTGCCGCCTTCTGGGGACCGCTGGCCTGGACGATCATCTTTGGCCTGGGATTTGCGACTATCATCACACTCCTGATCGTGCCGGTGATGTACTTGCTCAATGAAAAGCTGAGAGCCAAGATAAAAGGAGATAGAAAGCCGGCAGGAGGCGTGAAAATCATACCTCAGGAGGAAACGGAGGTACCTGTAAATGGAAAAGTAGTTAGAGAATACACCTTATAAATATATGATTGCAACAACAGACAAGACTATTGAGCGGGAGGTAATCCGCATCATTAGCAAAACCAAGGAGATTAGACCTGCCCGTTTGCAGGCAAATGCCCGTCTGGAAAAAGATTTCGGCTTTGATACGGTGGATGTAGTGGATATCATCCTGGAGTTGGAAAAAAATTTCCAGATCACCATTCCGGATGAAGTTCCGATCAACACGGTGGGCGACTTTGTGGACTTTGTAGCATCACATGCGATGCAGAAAGCCAGCTGATCGAATTTATAAATAGTATAAACAGAAGCGGCCGGGGTGCAAACCCCGGCCGCTTTTTATTTGGTAAAACTACAGCCCTGAAGGTGGAATCAGGTTCCTGTGTGGCCGTCGTTGTGCGTATGTTTTCAGAAAATAATGCGTGTAGTAAGCGTTCTGTCGATAGGCAATAATTGGTTAATAGATAGAGATGCGGTAAGCTTTCAGTTTCTGGTCGAGTGCCTTGGAGTTAGGACATATCTTGTCGAGCAATGCCCAGAAACCCGGACCATGATTTTTCTCGATGGTATGCGCCAGCTCGTGCAGGATCACGTAATCGCAAAGTGAGTCAGGCAGACGCATCAGGTGCAGGTTGAGGTTGATGTTGTTAGTATGTGAGCAGCTTCCCCAGCGTGATTTGGCGTTTTTGATGAACACATTCTGGTAATCGAAGCCAAACTTGTCGGCAAAGAACCTGACACGCTCCGGCAGATACGCTTTAGCCTCTTTGCGGTAGGCCTCCTCGATCGACTTGCGGATAAACTTCTGCACTTCGTTGTCGCGCACGTCTTTGTAAGCCGGGTAGAACACGTTGATGTAACCGTTCTCGATCACGCAGCGCATGGTATACTGGGCATGCGTGAGCAGGCGCAGGGTATGGCAGCGGGTCTTGAAATCAGTGTTGCCATCGTACATGGTCACGCGGGCCTCCTGCTGCTTCATGCGGGCCTGGTGCTCCTTTATCCAATCGCTCTTGGTATAAATAAGCTGCTCGGCTTTTTCGAAGCTAATGTGCGGAGGAACGGCTACACGCACCCCTTTGATAGGGCGCACACTGATGCTAAGACGCTTGGCTTTGTCGCTGCGTTCGATCAGAACCTTCCCGATGCCGTCGATGTGAAGATTAACGGAAGTAAGTCGTAGAAATGATGAAGACACCTTGGCTAAAAGTTAAAAATACACAATCATCAGTCCAAATATAGAGAATTAATTCCTGAAGAAACTAATAGATAAGCGGGTTTTTTCTAATTTTTTTCAGATTTCTGTATTTGAATAGTACTATATTGTGCGGCTGTTATGTATTTTTTTAAGCTGTGTTATGCAGGAATTTAATCCGCTGTTACATCCTCAAAGGAGGCACTGAAGGCATAAAAAAAGCCGCCCTGAAAGGCAGCTTTTCATGTATTCGTTTTGTGGGGCAGGCTAGCGTATGTTGCCGCCTTCCGGAATGTCGTCGTGCGGGTTTTTAGCTACGCGGCTGCTGTCGGTGGTAGAGGCACGCACAATGGGCTCGTGGTGGCCTGGTTCCTCAGAGCCGTGTCCCTGCGAAGGATGGGCTGGGCCTTCGTGCTGCACTTCTGTTGAGTCAGCAGCCCGGTCGCTGTACTTTGGCGTGCCGAAAGAATTGTCAGCATGGTGCGGCTCCATGGTATGCACCGACTTCTGCCGGGCCTGGCGCTCCTCGTCCCACTCCTTGAATTTGTCGAGCTCCGATTTGATGCTGGTCATAAACCAGGCCAGCAGGGTAGCATCGTCCAAAAGACCGATCACAGGTATAAAGTCAGGTATCAGGTCGATCGGCATCAGGAAGTACAGAATTACGGCCACACCACCTACCAATGTTGTATTCGGGATGCCTTTGTACTCCCCGTTCACCGCCGATCTGATCATGTGCGAGAGAACCTGGAAGCTTTCCCATACCTCGCCCGCAATCGTTCCCAGGCTTTTCTTGGCCGTGGCTTTCTTGAAGGCGTCGTTCAAAAGTCTGATAACCTGCGAAGGATGCTCCAGATACTTCTCTGCCTTTTTGAGTATGTTCTTAAAGAGCTGGCTCTGGGAAATGGTTTTCCCGTCCGGGCTCTGCTGTTGCTGATTCTGAGTGTTCTGATCTGTCATAAGGTATGTGTGATTTTGTATAGCACCTGCTTCGGCTGTTTGTCAAATCGGGCGCAAGTTGCTCAACTCCGAACAACCTTCCTATACCCTGCTACAAGTAATTTTGTTATACACCGCAAATGAAAAAACGGGCGCTGGTATAGCTGCCCGTCCTCAAAATCTATGATACAAGGTATAGCTCTAGTCAACCCGGCCGGCAGCGTAGTAGTAGTTGCGGTAATAAGGCTCCTTGAGTGAGCTGATCATTACGCCACCGCTTGTGGCGGAGTGCACAAACTTGTTGTCTTTGAGGTAGATGCCCACATGAAAGATCGGCTGCCTGGGACTGCGACGGAAAAAGACAAGATCACCGGTGCGTACACTGTCTTTGCAGATACGGGTCACGTCGTCGAACATGGAGCGGGAGCTGCGGCTCAGATCGATACCGTACACGTCGCTGTAGATGCGGGTCACAAAGCCGGAGCAGTCGGTTCCTCGTTTTGAGTTGCTGCCATAGCTGTAAGGAGTGCCCAGCCACTTGGATACGGTCTCGAGCAGGTCTTTGTCTTCGCTGTAGTCGAGCTTGAGACCGAGTTTGCGGGAGTAGCGGTGGTAGAAGGCCGAATCCACGGGTTCGCTCAGGTGGGACGGCACCTGTAGTTGTAGTGCCCTCGCGATGTCCTCTCCTGTCTGGATCGGGTATAGCATGAGGCTGGCCGTTTCTGTTTCAGCCGGTGTCGACTCAGGCTTTTTTACTTCGTAGAAGAAAGAAAGAGCGATCGATACCAGGGCCAGTACGCTCAGTATGATTGTTTTTGTCATAGGGTTTAGCATGTTTAGCTCTGCCGTAGCAGCAAACTTTGTCACCTTATGGTTGTAGAGTGGTATAGGTCTTGTATTGCATTTTATACCCTGCAACCTGTTCGTCAAACCTAAAATGGCGAACCAGGGAGCAAAAGTAAGTACAATTTTCTAGACTGGCAATATGGTAAATAGCTGATGTTCACTGGAGAAAGGCATACTATTCACTTTTTATTCAGAGCTGTTTACCCGTATAATAGCCTGGGCACGTAACCTAAATGACCTGTTGTGTCAGGTATAAGCTTACAAAAATGAAGTACAAAATTGTTGAGAATTCCCCTTTTGCCCGCATCGCCCGCCTGGTGCTCAAGAGCAGTAATGTGGCCATGGTGCTGGGCCGAACGATCCACCTGAGCGGCGTAAAGCGGGATTCTTTTCTGCGTGACAAAGGCTGGGTGGCGCACGAACTCTGCCATATCCGGCAGTTTCAGGAGCATGGCTATCTGCGGTTCCTGTGGCTATACCTGCGCGAGTCAATGCGGGTGGGCTATTACAACAACAAGTATGAAGTGGAGGCCCGCATTGCCGGCCTGAAAGGGGAAATTGATCTGCCTGTGGCTCAAAAAGCAGACAGCTCGATCAAACCGACCGAGCTGCCATTGCCTGTTGATATCAGAAAGGAAAGCTGAAACTATGCCTGGCGCCACTTAATGGTGCAGCCGATCGCTTTGGTGTTCGGCTGGCTCACGGCTTTGCCGGCAACCAGTTCGTCAAGAGCGGCTTCCGCGTACTTCTTCTGCACCTTGTTTGGCTCGCGAGAGTTGTCATCTATGGTGCCAATGTAGGCTACCTTGAAAGTGCCGTCTTTCTGCTTCTGTACCACATATAAGTGTGGCGTGCGGGTCGCTCCGTAGGCTTTGGTAATTTCCTGCGTTTCGTCATACACGTATGGGAACGGGAAGCTCTTCTCTTTTGCGCGCACCTGCATGTGCTTGTAAGAGTCCTTCGGCGATACCTGTACATCGTTCGGGTTGATGGCAATCACCGGATAGCCTTTTGGCGCATACTTGTTGTGCAAGTCAATGATGCGATCTTCGTACGCCACAGAGTAAGGGCAGGTGTTGCAGGTGAACGTCACAATGAAGCCCTTGGCGTCTTTGTAGTCGCTCATCGAAACCATTTTGCCGTCCACGTTCTTCAGTTTGAAGTCGCGGGCCGTATCGCCTACCTGGTAGCCGGAGTTGTTGGAGGCAGGTATAGCTGCCATCAGCACGCCCACCAACAGCAGGCATGCCATGTAAAGAAGCGGGATTCGGTTATTCTTCATAGTGATAGATTATGGTTTATACTTGTTGATCAGTTCCTGTAGCTCCTGCTCCGAGATTTCACGCTCTATAAACTCGTACTGTCCACGCTTGTTGTTGAAGAACATGGTGGCAGGTATGGCGCCCGACCACTTCGGCTCAATGCGGTCGATCCAGGTGTTGCCGTCTGGCTCGTCAAGCAGGTATAGCCGCGACTGCAGCTTGCGCTTCTGCACAAAAGGCATCACCCGCTTCTCTTTGTCCTGCACGGCATCCATGCTTACCAGGATCACACGCACCGGCTGGTCTTTGTACTTGGCGTGGGCAGCTTCGAAATAAGGCATCTCTTTGATGCAGGGCTTGCACCACGTGGCCCAGAAGTTCACCACATACAGGGTGTCGTGCGGCGACTGGCGCAACTCCTGCAACTGGTCAAACTTAATGGTCGTGACTTCCTGTGCCAGTGCTGCCGTACTTGTCAGCAGGCCAAAGGCCATTGCCAGCATAAATTGCTTCAGATGTTTCATCATGGAATGATAACGAAATACACAGCAGGGCTATTGCTGCATGCTGCCTTCTAACAATTTGCCCTCTAAATCGTTTTGAATAAACTATACGAATGTTAAACTAAAAAAACGAACTTAGAATGGCTAATAAACTGGAAGGAAAAAAGATAGCAATAGTAGTAACCGACGGATTTGAGCAGGTGGAGCTCACCGAACCCAAAAAAGCGCTGGAAGAAGCCGGTGCCCAGACCCACATCATCGCCCTGAAAGACGGTGAAGTGAAAGGCTGGGACCACACGGACTGGGGCGATAAATTCAAAGTGGACAAGACCATCGATAATGTGAACGCTGACGATTATAACGGGCTGCTGCTGCCCGGCGGTGTGATGAGTCCCGATAAGCTGCGGGCCAACGACAAGGTGGTAAACTTTGTGAGTAAGTTCATGGAAAGCGGCAAGCCGGTAGCTGCCATCTGCCACGGCCCGTGGACCCTGATCGAAACCGGCAAGTTGCAGGGCAAGAAAATGACCAGCTACCATACGCTAAAGACTGACCTGAAGAACGCAGGAGCTGAGTGGGTGGATCAGGAAGTGGTAGTGGACAATGGCCTGGTCACCAGCCGCAACCCGGACGATATACCTGCCTTCAATAAAAAGATCATTGAGGAGTTTGCAGAGGGTCGCCACGAGCCGCGTTAAGCAAGCACCGGGGGATAACAAAAAACCGCTGCGCCATACCTGTTTGGGTATAGCGCAGCGGCTTTTTTTAGATTTATAACTTTAGTTTTGGATAAGAGACAGTAACAGCTCAGCCCGGCCTTCCAGCAGTACAGCCAGCGTGATATCGAGCACCAGTAAAAACAGCCCCTGCAGAGTGATAGACTGCCCATAGCCCAGGTACTGCTCTGCTTTTGGCGAACTCAGCGATCGTTCTTTCAGGTAAGCTGCCAGCATCAGAAACGCAAAGTCCAGGCCAATGCTCAGGTATAGCAGCTTGAGCGTCCAGTAGTGGAAAGCAACCGTTTCAGATAGTGATCGGACACTAGAGTCAACTGAGAGTATAAAATAGAGTGATCCGCCTGCAATGATCATGTTGACGATGTTCCAGTAGATGTTCATCTGGAAAAAGTAACGCTTGTTGCGCGAAGACTTGGTTAGTTTGATACTGCTGATCAGTATGTTGATAAGTGCCCAGACACCCAGTGCCAACATGCCGAATTTCAGCGTCTCTGCCTGTTTCAAGTTAAATGCCGCTATGGCGCTGCCCTGGGCGTTGGCCGTGAGACAGAGTAGCAAAAGAGGCAACAGGCAAAGGTATTTTCTCATAATATGTTCACAAATGGTTTGTGTAGGAACGTATTACGGGTGAGTTTAGCATAGCTGAGCGGTAATAAATGTCGGAACAGTACAATTGCTGTAACGCAACTATGGGTGTAAGTGTTTGTTAGCTAGTTTATTGCCTGCGAGCCACTATGTCAAGTCCAATATTGACGGATGGGTAAATAGTCCTGTTCCCGAGCGACTGGTCTGAGCCGTAGGTGAGTTTCCAGTGGGTGCGGTCAATGTTGAAATTAGCTTTGGCGCGCAGCAAAGAGTCTTCCAACTCAATAAGGGCAGGAAAGCTGATGCTCTTGGTGATGCCTGTAATAGTAAGGTTCCCTGTCACTTTGTGATTCGGGTTTTTGATGCGCAGCTGTTTTGTGTTGTCGGGAAGGGCAGGGGCGTCCTGGCGCTCCGTGCTGTCATAAGGTACGATAGAGGTGATCACAAAGGAGGCAATGGGATGCTGTTGCACGTCAAAAAAGTCCTCGGAGCGCAGGTGCTTTGTCAGTTTTTTGTTTCCTGCCTCGTCAATTGACTTGTCATCCGAGCGCACATTGGTCATATCGAGACTGCCTTGCCGCCATGGGGCTTGCCATCGTGCAGTGTGATCGTGCCTTCTCTGATTGGGATGAGGCCATTGTGGCGTCCTGTCACTTTAGCGCCTATCCAGGTAACGGTGCTTTTGGCTGTGTCCAGCTCAAATATCTGGTCGGGCATGCCGGGGCTGAGAGCCCGAACGGCAGCGCCCACTTCTGCTTCATCGGTTTTTACGGTAGTGTCGCAGGCCATGCCAGCAAATGCCAGGAAGGCCCAAAGTAGGGTATAGAGCGGTTGTAGTCTGTGCGTGTTCATAAGTGTAAGCGCTGTGCCTCCTGGCACAGGGGTGGTTTTCTGCATTATAAAATACGACATACAAAGACAAAGGGCTGAAAACAGCAGGCTGTATACCTGTGCTTAAAAACAAACAGGGACCTGCTGCCAGGTCCCTGTGTCGAGGAGATCAGAGGTGAGTAATCCCTTAAAAGCCAAAGCCCAGGTATACCTGGAACACGCCGTGCTTTATATCCTGATTTATCTTCTGCCCCTGGTTGTTTTCTTTGCGCAGGTCCTCCAGCCCCAGGTTATAGCGGGCTCCCAGTCTGAAAATGCTCAGTCGGGCCTCGGCGCCGGCTGCTACGCCATAGGCAAAGGTATTCAGCGGCTCTATGCTTACTTCCGTGTCCTCTTCCTTGGCAGACATCAGGATGCCTACCTGCGGACCAAAATGTATGCTCATCATTTTCAGTGATATTGAATACCGCCAGAATGGGTACCTCCAGGTAATCGAAGCGGAAGGTGGAGTCGTTTCGCTCAATGCCCTTTCGGGAGTACAGCGCCTCAGGCTGTATAGAAAAGGTGTTGCCAAGCGAAAACTGGTATAGACACCGGCATGGAAAGTTGTAAGGCCGCTGAAGTTGCCTAGCACGTCTTTGTCGCTGCCGCGGAGGGTGGCGAAGTTCACACCGCCTTTTATACCAAAGCCGGAGTTGGTTCCGGTACCGCTGAACAGGTTGTGATTCTGCTGTCCTGCCGATGGTCCGTAATCGGTCTGAGCATAGGCACCTACTGAAAACAGGAAAGCAAGTAGGAGTAGTATAGATTTTTTCATCGTTTTGTCTGGTTGGTTTCTATTAAAGTTTACGATAGCCTATGCTAAAGTGTGACTTTTATATGTGAATTGCTATATATCGTTACATAAGTTACAAAGGTTGCATTGTCCTTGCGCACAGATTATTAGGTATAGCTTTTGCACTGATAATATTTAGTCGGGAGCACTCTCTTTTTGGACTGCTCCGTGTGAAGCCGTGCCTGTAGCGTCTGTCAGACAGGTGTTCGAGGTGATGAAATTTACCTGAAATTAACAGGGAGTTAACAGTAAATGGTGGATAATTCACCGTAATCAACATAGTTATCCACATTTATCCACATCCTGAATGCGCATTTGTGGGCAATTATATAGGGTTTCATGAATTTATGCACCTGTGTGCATAGGGTGTTTTACATAATGTTGTGAGAGGATAATTGCACTGAAAATCAGGTGTAAACGACTTGTGCAGGTGCTGTAAAAGTAGCTCTGTAACGGGTTCTGGTCGGCAGACAAAAGGGTGCATTGGGGAAAGAAAATGAAGCGGTGGATAAACCAGTGGCGGTGTATAAATGTTAATTTTGCACTATGCTAAAAATTGCCTGGTCCGAAATATTCGCACACTCCCTCCCCGAAGGCCACCGCTTTCCGATGGCCAAGTACGATTTGCTGCCCGAGCAGCTGCTCTACGAAGGCACTATTACGAAAGACAATCTCTTCGCCCCCGAACCGCTACAGGAACAATACATTCTTGACACCCACGACGCCACCTATTGGCAGCGCCTGCGCGACCTGGAGCTAAGTCCGTCGGAGATTCGAAAGACGGGTTTTCCATTGTCTGAGCAACTGGTGCAGCGGGAGGTCGTGATCATGAATGGTACGCTGCAGGCATCGCTGTTTGCGCTGGAGTTTGGCATCGGCATGAACATAGCCGGCGGCACGCACCATGCCTTCACAGACAGGGGCGAGGGCTTCTGTCTGCTCAACGACATAGCCATAGCGGCCAATCACCTGCTTAAATATAAGGGGATAAAGAAAGTGCTGGTGGTGGATCTGGACGTGCACCAGGCAACGGCACGGCACAGATTTTCAGGAACGAGCCACGAGTGTTTACCTTCAGCATGCACGGTGGGCATAACTATCCCTTCCACAAAGAACAATCGGACCTGGATGTACCGCTGGCAGAGGGAACTGATGATAAAACCTATTTGAAATTATTAGGAGAGCACCTGCCGCGGTTGCTGGACGAGCAGGAGCCCGGCTTTGTGTTTTTTCAGTCAGGAGTGGATGTGCTGGCAACTGACAAACTCGGGAAGCTGGGTATGAGCATAGCCGGCTGTAAAGAGCGCGACCGCATGGTGCTGGAGGCT
>NZ_AKIS01000007.1:0-37183 GCF_000277005.1 Pontibacter sp. BAB1700
TTATTTTTAATTTTTATTACAAATCACTCAAATGGGCAAACTTTTTGCAGACTAATTTACAATCCTAAAAAGTTACTTGCCGTAGGTATAGTACCACTGGGGTGAAATTATAATAAAACCTATACAGAGCTAATTGGCTTCGTATAAGATTTATTATTTATTTAACTTTGTTCCGGACTTGCATGCAACCCTTTGGTGCTTCCGGGAATCCTGGGTATAGATAACACCAATTTTTAGCTGTGATACACTCGCTACGACTCAACACGAAAATAAACAAACTTAATGCTCCATCAGGAATGGCAGTAACACGACTTCTTGGTGGAGAAAGGCACCTTATCCAAACGGTGGATAAGAAGCTGACGCTTACCACACACCGCGTTATTCTGCGGCAGAACAACTGGCTTTTCAGAAGCTACCAGTCCGTTATGCTCGAAGATATCACTTCGTGGCAAATTAAAGCCACAGGCAAATCCCTATACCTTGCTTTTAGCGTCGTTTCGGCTTTTTTCGTTTATTTTAACGATGCCTTTGCCCTGCTGAGCGGCTTTTTCCTAATGCTGTACCTGATGACGCGACAGCACCGCATCCACATCGAGTCACCTCATACCACTATGATTTTGCCGATCGAAGATGTAGAGGAAAACAGGCTCAACAGCATGATAGAATTGGTAAGACAAGCCAAGCGAGAGCGCATGGAAGCATTGAAGCAACAGGCCAGTAACTCCATCATATTTGAGACAGAACATAAAAGGAGCGCCTAGGGCGCTCTTTTCTTTTAGCCCTCCCTATACCATGGCGGCATAGCCACAAGCATTTAATTGCGCCCCTCCCTTAGAATCACTATATTTAGGGCCTTTAAATGCCATTGAGCTATGCCAGCAGACGAATTAGTATATCCGGACCAGGTGAAAGACCACCAGCAGAAGATAAAGCAGGTTTTTCAGGAAGTGGGGAAAGTAGTAGTGGGACAGTCCTATATGGTGAACCGCCTTTTGATCGGTCTTTTTACCGGAGGCCACATCCTGCTGGAAGGCGTGCCAGGCCTGGCCAAAACCCTTACCATTAACTCACTGGCCCGCGCCCTACGCCTCGACTTTCAGCGTATTCAGTTCACACCGGACCTCCTGCCTGCCGACCTGATCGGCACTATGATCTATAACCAGAATGCCTCCCAGTTTGAGGTAAAGAAGGGCCCTATCTTCGCCAACCTGATTCTGGCTGATGAAGTGAACCGCTCCCCTGCCAAGGTGCAGTCGGCGCTGCTGGAGGCCATGCAGGAGAAACAGGTAACGATCGGCGAGACTACCTATAAGTTGGATCTTCCTTTCCTGGTACTGGCCACGCAGAACCCGGTGGAGCACGAAGGCACTTACCGCTGCCGGAGGCGCAGGTCGACCGCTTCATGATGAAGGTATACATCGACTACCCGAAGAAAGCAGACGAACTGGAAATCATGCGCCGCATGGCCAACATGGCTTTCAATGACAATGTGAATAAGGTCCTTTCCAAGGAAGACATCTTCGCCATCCGCAGTGAGATCAACCAGGTGCAGATATCAGAGACGCTCGAGAAGTATATCATCGAACTGGTGTTTGCGACCCGCCGCCCTGCTGAGTACGATCTGAACGAGTTTGCCGATTACATCCAGTTTGGTGTATCACCCCGTGCCAGCATCGCTCTCAACCGTGCCGCCAAAGCCATCGCCTATTTCGACGACCGCGACTATGTGCTTCCCGAGGACATCAAGGAAGTGGCTCACGACGTGATGAACCATCGCATTATCCTCAACTACGAAGCAGAGGCAGATGGCATCCGCACAAAGGATTTCATCGAGGCGATTTTAAGAAAAGTGCCGATCAGCTAAAACACAGCTATACCAGTACAACATAACAGCCCTGGCTATACTTATGGCCGGGGTTGTTTTGCTTTAGGCAAAAGCCAGGCTTTTCTACCCATCTGATTCTAGCAATCCGAAGAGTAGCGATTCCCTAAACTTACTCCTCCCAGTTGTTATACTACTGTTATCCTGAACTACCTTGTTTGCATTCGCGTAAGTTTTAAATCTGATTTGCCTGTGACAATGTGTAGCCACATCAGATTTATAATTTCGAACTTAAGGTATAAACCATGTTAAGAGGCTTATTCAAATTCTGGATGTTAAGTAAATTATTCGGTGGCCGAGGCGGTGGTGGTAGGGGCCGTGGTGGTTGTGGCGGCATCGGCTGCTTAGGTATCATTGTGCTGGCTGTGCTGGCCTACTTCCTGTTTCAGTACCTGGGCGGCGACACCAGTTCTGTTACCGATTTTTAAGGTATAGCCTACTATGCAGGTTTAGCCTGACAGGTATAGGCCAGCTATACCTGTGCTATAATTCTCCTACAGGTATAGCCATAAAAAAAGACCCGTCTCGTAAGAGCGGGTCTTGGGCGTAGTGTGGGAGACTAAGCCACACTACTATTGATTGTCGCAATTGATCTCACCCATTTTGCGCAATCAGTGCTTTTATAATTAATAAGCTGTGTTGTTCGGGTCGAAGTTCGCCCAGCCAGCAGTCCAGTCTTCTGAGCCGAAAGCACCTCTGTAAGTAACTCGCTCAAAGAAATTGTCCAGTCCGTCGAAGCTAGCGCCGCTCTGCAGGCTGTTGCCTGTGAACACCGGACGAGCAGTCTGGTTGAAGCTACCGCTGATGTTGAGTGACGCATTATCCGCCACTACGCTGTTGCCTTTGTCTGCTGCGTTGAACCAGGCCGCCACGTCAAATGTGCTGCCGCTCTCTACTGTCAGGGCATTTTGAGAACCCGAGATTACGGTGTTTTTGATAGCCAGCGTACCTGCTGTGGCATTAGCCTGTGACTTGGTACCGTCCAGCAGCAAGCCTGTCGGCCAGCCAGCGAACAATGAGTTATGTACCTGGATGTTGCTATTGCGACGGATGTGCATCCCACGCTTGAAATTGCTGTTGAACTGCGTGCTCTCTGTCGCTCTCGGCCCGAACAAGCTTACGTTAGAGAAGATCGCTGAAGTCTTCGGTGTAGCGTCAGAACCCTGGGCATCACCATCAGACTCGAAGCCGTTGGAGCCCGATACGTCGGCCATGTTCGGATCAGAGATACCGAGCAGGAACTGCAGTTTGCCTGAGTAGCCGTTGTCCGTGTCAAACATATCATCCACCGTCTTGTAAGCGATCAGGTGTTTAGCGTTTACAGAGCCGCCGAACATCTCGAAGGCATCATCACCGCAGTAAGAAACCTGCACATAGTCCACTGTAGTGCCAGCGCCAACACCACCCATTGTCAGACCGTTGATCTCGTTGTCTGGCTGGAAAGCTATACCTGGAAACTCGATACGCACATACTTCAATACACCCGAGTTGTCGTTGGCGTCTGTGCCGCCGTACTCACGGTCCACACCACCTTCGATACGGGCATTGTTACCAAGGTTCACAGGAGCCTTGCCCAGGATAATCAGGCCACCCCAGTCACCAGCGGCACGCTGCCCGGCTGGTTGAGCCGATGTAAACACAATCGGCTTCTCCTTGGTGCCTTGCGCCATGATCTTACCGCCACGCTCCACAATCAGAGTACCTTTTGAGTTTTTATCACCCATAATGATGGTACCCGGCTCGATGGTGAGCGTTGCGCCGTCTTTCACATACACAAAGCCTTTCAGCAAGTACTTTGTGCCGGCTTTCATCGTGAAGTTCTCTTCGGTAGAGCCTGAAACGGATGTCATGCCGCTCTCTTGAACCATCGTGAATTCGATGCCTTTTGGTGTTGTTTCGTCTGTGTCGTCATCCTTGTCACAGGCGAAAAGGGAAACTGAAACAACAGCAACCAGTAATAAATTAAATAGCTTTTTCATAAGTAATGAATTAAGGTATATAGGTTTGGTTTTCTATTGGGAAATCAATTTTTAAAACTTGTAGGTGGCGCCCATCGTGGCGTAGCGGCCTTTGCGGAACTCGCGGAAGGACTCGTCTATACCTGTGATTTTGGCATCGTCGTTGGAGTCCTGGATCAGGCGTGTCTTCTGGTTGAGGATGTCCTGTATACCTGCCTTCAGCTCCAGATTCTGACCGAAGGCCTTGGTCACCGAGAAGTCGATCACATTGCGGGGCAGTTCATACACGGTCGGGCGCAGGTTGCTGCCTACCGCGAAGATGCGGGTACCGATCACGTTGTAGAGCATGCTGAACTGCAACTGGCGGGCATCATCCTGATAATACAGTCCGGTGTTTACCACGTATGGTGACTGTCCCATCATGGGTCTGTCGGTGCTCTGGTTGTCGTACTTCTCGTCGAGTTGCACGCGACTCTGCACCAGCGCGGCATTCAGCACCAGCGATAGGTTGTCTACCAGTGGTGAGGCGGTCAGGCCCAGCAGCGACTTGCGCACCTCGGCTTCCAGACCATAGCTGTAGGCTTGGCGGGCATTGTCGAAAGTGATGCTGTTAGCGCCGCTCGTGTTCTGGAACACCGTCTCGATCGGCTTGTTGAAGTACTTGTAGAACACGCCCAATGACAGGATCTCTGTGGGGTTCGGGTAGAATTCGTATCGCAGATCGCCGTTGTAGATCGTGGCTGTCTCCAGGTTCGGGTTGCCCGTCACTTCCAGCAAATTGATGAAGTCATAGTAAGGGGCCGGGGCCAGCTCACGGAACTCCGGACGGTTGACGCTGATACTCGCACCAGCCCGCAGCATGGAGCGCGGATTGAAGGTATAGGTGAAGTTAGCTGCCGGAAGCACGCTTAACACCGGGTTACTTCTATTAAGGCGTGAGCCATCCAGATTCACCGAACGCAGTTCCTGTTCGTTGTACTCCACACGCACCCCACCCGATACCGACAATGCACCTGTCAGCGGCGTTACACCGCCCACATAGCCGGCCAGTAAGTTGCTCTGCGCTTCGTAGTTGTTCTGCGGATTAGCGTCTTCCTCCACTCGCCAGCCCGTCTGGCTGTTAATGTTCTCCGGTGCAAACACCTGATCATATGGCTGGAAAAGAATACTGTTGTCGAAAGAGCCGATGTTGGCAGGTATGTAAGAGAAGTAGCGGGAGTCATAGTTACGGTGCTTCCGCTCGGCGTACAGGCCCACTCTCACTTTCGGGGCATGCTCGGCAGCGGAGTCTGCCGTGCTGAAGCGGTGCTCAAACTGGGTGTTGGCCATCACCGTGTTCTCGTCGAGCTCGGAGTAGAAGCGACCGGCGTCGTTCAAACTTGGCGTGAACTTGTAAGTCATTTCGTAAGGACCTGCAGAGCCGGCATCGCGGAAGGTGCGGAAGCGGCGGTAGTCTGGTTCGTTGCGGTTGGTGTAGGCGTAACCACCTGTCCAGGTCAGGGTGCTTTTCTCGTCGTTCAGGTCGTGCGTGCCCTGCAGCTGGCCGGAGTAAATGGTACGGCTCTCGTAGCGCAGCGAGTAGTTGAGCTGCTCCTGATTGGCATTGGAGAAGTCTATACCTTCGCGACGCAGCACTTCGCTACTGCCCAGCTGGTTGAACAGGTTGCGGAACTCCAGTTTGTGGTTATTGCTGAGGCGGGCGGTCCAGTTGTGGATCACACCCAGTCGCACGTTATGCGCCGACACTTCATCGTTGAAACTAAACTGGCGCTCGCTGCGGCCCAGCTCCGGTATAAAGGAAAGGTAGGTGTCACGTGTACCGACCGTGTTAGTGCGCGTGTTGCTGTACGACACAGCCGACACGTTGCTCAGACGCACCGAGCCGATATCCAGTCTGCGGTTCACACCAAACGAAAGGCGCATGTCAGGTATAGCCGACACCAGTTCGGGTGCCCAGGAGTTTGGCAGGTCGCGGCCCAGCACACTGCGCTGCTCCTGATTCACACTATTCAGGTTGTCCGGGAAGCTCTTAGGTATAGCGCGGTAGCCGTTGTCGAAACCGAGGAAGTCCGTTTTGCTGCCGTTGTAGGTGTTGAAGTTGCGGAAAGTAGTGCCCGAGCGGTAGGAACTGGAGAAAGAAATGGAGGTCTTGTCTTCGTCCACCACGTTGCGGGTGTAGATCTTGATCACACCACCACCGAACTCACCCGGCAGTTCCGGCGATCCGTTCTTGTAGATCATGATCCGGTCGATCACACTGGTCGGCAGGATATCGAAAGAGAAGGCTTTGGCGTCGGGCTCGGTGCTGGGTGTGAGGGCATCATTCAGCATCACGGTATTATAACGCTGGTTCATGCCCCGGATCACCACGTAACGGTCGTTCATGATTGTGACGCCCGGTATACGCTTCACGGTTTCGGCGGCGTCGCGGTCCAGCGACTTGGCAATCTGTTCGCCTGACACACCACTTACCACTACTTCGCTCTGCCGCATGTTTTCCATCAGGCCAGCTCGGTGTTGGTCTGCCGCGTTCCCACGATGGTCACCGCCTGTAGCTCGGTGCTGTTCTGCTCGATCTGCACATCCAAGGTGGTGGTCTTGCCTGTTTCTATTTTGATGTTGGTATGCTCCGTAGGTTTATAAGAGAGCGACGTGATGGAGATTTGGTACAGGCCGGCCTCGAGCGGAAGGCTGTACTTACCTTCAAAATCCGTAACAGTGCCTTTGGAAGAGCCTTTGATAAAGACCACGGCACCGATGATGGCCTCGCCGTTTGATTTGTCTGTTACTTTACCTGACAGCGTACCCTGCTGGGCAAAACCGAAAACGGTGGTGGTCAGGATGGTGAGAAGTGTTAAAAGTGATTTCATTGCGCTTAACTGTATCTTAGTCTCGCTGCAAAAGTAGAGTCGGCCTTTTAAGCTAAAATTACCGCCCGGTTACTAAACTGTTAAAGATCGAGGTGCTTTGTTAAGTCACTGTTAAGTATGCGTTCAATGTTGTTTTGGCTACTCCTTATTATTGTAAAGCACGTATAATGGTAATTCTGAACAGGTATAGCCAATGGCCGTTTTTCTCCTCTGCCGTCTCTATAGTCTATATTTTCCCTTCTCTACCTATTGATGATGCGGGATCATGGCTTCCCTCCATATCAGCGCCCATACCTATGCCCAAAACAGATTTATATCTACTCAGGATTTTGGTAACATAAACTTAACATAGCCATAACAGACGAGTAACATTAGCACCCGACCTTTGCGGCGTTGAAAGTAAAACAGTACTATGAATCAAACTCATAGCTCTTTTTCAGATTCGACAGAGCCTTCCCAAAGCGAGTAGACTCCGCGGCGGAAACAGACTAAGGCTTTAGTAACCCATACTCACCCAAAGATGAAGGTAACAACCGTAACGCGTGCTATCCTCGCAGCAGGGCTAGCTACAGGCTTTTTGTTTTCAAAGGAAGTAAAGGCGCAGACCACAGATACTGCCACTGTACAAAACACGTCAGTGGTTGTGCAGCAGCCAGCCCCGGCGGCAGTGCAGGAAGCTCCTAAAAAGAAGGCTTGGTATGAAAGAATCTCACTTCGTGGCTATGCCCAGGTGCGCTACAACCGCCTGCTTGAAACCAATCCCAACCTCAAGTGCGACCAGTGCGACAAATCCCTTGGTGAGGGCGGTGGCGTGTTTTTGCGTCGTGGCCGTCTGATCTTCAGTGGTGATGTGAGTGATCGTCTCTCGATCTATATTCAGCCTGACTTCGCTTCCTCGCCTTCTTCTAACGCCCTGCACTTCCTCCAGCTCCGCGACGCCTACTTTGACGTGTCGCTCGACAAGGACAAGGTATACCGCTTCCGGGTGGGTCAAAGCAAGATTCCTTACGGCTTTGAGAACCTGCAGTCGAGCAGCAACCGCTTGGCTCTTGACCGAAACGACGGATTGAACAGTGCTATAGCCAACGAGCGTGATTTGGGTATTTTCTTTTACTGGACGCCTGAGGTAATACAGGAGCGCTTTGAGATGCTGACCAGCGCTGGCCTGAAGGGATCTGGAAACTATGGTGTATTCGGCATCGGTATCTTTAACGGCCAGACAGCCAACCGCCCTGAAGCCAACAATACGCAGCACGTGGTTACTCGCTTCTCCTACCCTTTGCTGGTAGGCAACAAACAAATTATTGAGCCCGGCATTCAGGCTTACAAAGGCAAGTACACTGTCACGCCGGACCAACTCTCGCCAGGCGTAGGTATAGCTGACAAATATCTGAAAGACGGTTTTGACGATGAGCGCATCGCAGCCACCCTGGTCGTATACCCGCAGCCATTCGGTTTTCAGGCGGAATACAACGTAGGCCGTGGTCCAGAGTTTAACCCAGAGACTAATGCCATTGAAGTAAAGAGTCTGCACGGTGGCTACGCCCAGGCCATGTACCGCAAAGAAGTCGGTTCGCAGGTAATTATCCCTTTCGTAAAGTTGCAGCACTACGAAGGAGGCAAGAAGCATGAACGCGACGCCCCCAGCTATAGCGTATATGAAACCGAGATTGGTGTAGAGTGGCTGGTGCACAAAAGCATAGAGCTGACAGCCGACTACAGCATCGGCGACCGCACCATCCGCAACGCCCAGAACTTCGACAACAGCCAGCATGGCAGCCGCCTACGACTACAGGCTCAGTTCAACTTCTAAGTTAAGGCTATACTATACCTCATGCAGCCGCCGGTTTATTGGAGCCAGCGGCTGTTACCGTTTATACCTTAGCCCCTCCATACCTCAATCCTTAACATATTCGTAATATGGCCATAACCTCAGGTAATACTAGAGGCGTTATTTTGTAGCGTGATTCAGGAACAGCATAAATGGCCTGACTAACCATGGCGAATCCTGAAAAAACAAAAACAAGGCGCGGCGTAGACTACCGCGGCTTAACCTATAAAAATTGCATGGCATTAGCTTAATTCTCACCTTAACTAATACAGCACGTGAACCACTACACCACAAGAGTGCTCTTAGCACTCTTCACCATCTGCCTCAGTACCTTCAGCACACAAGCTCAGACCATAAATAAAAGCACGTTTGGCAAAGGACTACAGTTCATTGCAGCCGACTCTTCCTTTAGTCTGCAACTTGGGGCTCGCTTCCAGCTGCAATACCAGGGCGGCTACGACCCGAATACAAAAAACTGGGAAGATCGCTTCCTTGTGCGACGGTCACGCCTCAAATTTGATGGTTTTGCCTTCTCGCCACGGCTCGTGTATAAAATAGAGCTCGGCCTAAGCAACAGCGATATCGGCAGCGATGTACCCGACGTGACCAACAATGCCGACAACATTATACTGGATGCTGTGGCCAAGTGGGCGCTCACGCCTAACCTGCGGCTGTGGGTGGGACAGACCAAACTGCCGGGTAACCGGGAACGGGTGATCTCTTCACAGAAACTTCAGTTCGTAGACCGCAGCCTGCTCAACTCCCGCTTTAACCTTGACCGTGACGCCGGCTTGCAGCTACACCACGAGCACCAACTGGGACAGGTCGTGTTGCGAGAGATCGGGTCTATCTCGATGGGTGAGGGACGTGACATCACCGTGAACAACTCAGGAGGATACGATTACACAGGTCGTGTTGAAATACTGCCCTTCGGCGAGTTTAAAGGCAACGGCGACTATGTGAGCAGCGACATCGAGCGTGAGCAAACACCTAAACTTTCGCTGGCCGCTTCCTACGACTATAATAACAACGCCGCACGCGAACAGGCACAGCTTGGCGACTTCCTGAGCGAAACACGCACCCTGCGCACCTGGTTCGTAGACGCCATGTTCAAGTACCGTGGCTTTTCGGCCATGGGTGAGTATGCCAACCGAAAAGCTCCGGGTGGACCAGTGGTACTGCGGGACGAGTTTGGTGACGTGGCAGAAACCTTTGTAACTGGCACCGCCCTAAACCTGCAGGCAGGCTATCTTATGCCGAGCAACTGGGAAGTAGCAGGCCGTTACACCGACTATAATCCGACAGCCGAAACAGGACTGCGAAATCAGGAGCAGTATACACTGGGTGTGTCCAGGTACATTGTGGGGCACTCGCTCAAGGTACAGAGTGACGTAACATTCACACAGGAAGCAGAACGCGAAGACCAAACTCAGTTCAGGCTGCAAATGGAATTAGCTTTCTAAACAACTACCTGATTACCAAAACAGTATATCCGCATAACATAGTACAATTCAACATAAACCGATCACACTCATCTTATAAACCAAAATCGAATTGTATGCTACAACTTAGCTTCTCCCGATTAAAATTCAGCGCAGCAACACTACTATGCGCTTCGCTTGTGATGACCTCTTGCGGCGGCAATGGCCAGGAAGGAAATAGCGACCTGACGGGCTCTATCCAGATCGACGGCTCATCGACAGTGTACCCTGTGACAGAAGCAGTGGCCGAAGAATACCGTGCCGAGGCTCCTGACGTGAAAGTAACCGTAGGTGTGTCGGGCACAGGCGGCGGCATGAAGAAATTCACCCGTGGCGAGATTGACATCGTGAACGCTTCCCGCGCCATGAACGCTTCCGAAGAGCAAACTGCAAGCGAAAACGGCATCTCGTTTGTGCAGCTTTCGGTGGCCTACGACGGTCTTACGGTGGTCGTGCACCCATCCAATGATTGGGCACAGGACATCACTGTGGCTGAACTGAAGAAAATCTGGGAGCCTGAAGCACAGGGCACAATCAAGCGCTGGAACCAGATTCGCCCGGAATGGCCTGATCAGGAGATTCACCTCTATGGGGCAGGCGTAGAGTCAGGCACCTACGACTACTTTACCGAAGCCATTGTGGGCAAGAGCCACTCCAGCCGCGGTGACTATACCGCCAGCGAAGATGATAATGTGCTGGTGCAGGGCGTATCGACTGACCCGCTGGCACTGGGCTTCTTTGGCTATGCTACTACGAAGAGAACAAGAGCAAGCTTAAGGCTATACCTGTAAACGACGAAGACGACAGCAACGGTGCAGGCGCCATTCTGCCATCGCTGGAGACTGTGAAAGACGGTTCTTACGCGCCGCTTTCCCGTCCGCTGTTCCTGTACGTTAGCTCCAAGGCCATCGACAAACCGGAAGTAGTGGACTTCATCAATTTCTACCTCGACAACGCGGGTGAACTGGCGCAGGAAGTAGGTTACATCGCCCTGCCAGACAACATCTACAACGAGCAAAAACAGAAGTTCGAGCAGTTTGTAGAGGGTGCCGCCACTGCCACCAACCAGCAATAATTCCCTGAAATACACAGCACAGGTATAGCCTGCGGAGACAAAGGCTATACCTGTGCTAAAATCATAAGCACCTTGAGAGTACAGGAGAAAATAATCGAAGGCTTGCTGTGGCTGTCGGCCGCCATCACCATCCTGATCACGGTCAGCATTATCTGGGTATTGCTCTCGGAATCGGTGCTGTTTTTCAGCGAAGTGTCCATTGTGCGCTTCCTGACAGAGAAAGAATGGACGCCGCTTTTCGCTGAGAAAAAGTTCGGGATTATGCCCCTTGTGGCGGGCACTTTTCTGACTACAGTCATAGCCATTGCGGTGGCGCTGCCCATTGGCCTCACCATCGCCATTTACCTGAACGAGTATGCCAATGCCCGTTTCAAAACCTTCATCAAACCGCTGCTCGAAGTACTGGCCACTATACCTACCGTAGTATATGGTTTCTTCGCCCTGACCGTGGTAACGCCTTTTCTGCAATCGTTTATACCCGGGCTGGCTGGTTTCAACGCTCTGTCGGCAGGTATCGTCATGGGCATTATGATCATTCCGATGATTTCCTCGCTAAGCGAAGACGCCATTAGTGCCGTGCCCCGCTCTTTGTGCGAAGCCGCCTATGGCATGGGCTCTACCCGACTGCAGACCGCCTTTGGGGTCATGGTACCCGCCGCTTCGTCAGGTATACTGGTGTCAGTGATTCTGGCTATATCCAGAGCAGTGGGCGAGACTATGATCGTGGCCATTGCGGCAGGTCAGCAACCGCGCCTCACACTCAATCCGCTGGTACCCATCGAGACGATTACGACTTACATTGTCCAGGTGAGTCTGGGCGACGTGCCGCACGGTTCGCTGGAGTACCGCACCATTTTCGCAGCAGGTATGACGCTGTTTGTGTTCACATTTCTGCTGAACAACCTCAGCTTCTGGATCAAAAAGAAATACCAGGAAAAGTATGACTAACTCCGAGAAAAACCGCCTCAAAGACAAGGCCTTTCAGGTGTTCGGCATCTTCTGTACGTTCATCGGGCTGGTGGTGCTGGCCATCTTCCTGATCGACATCGTGATTGAAGGTATAGGCCGCATTGACTGGGACTTCCTGACCAGCCTGCCGTCGCGTCGCGCTGCCCGTGCAGGTATACTCACCGCCTGGGCAGGCACCATTTGGATTCTGGTGCTGTCCGCTCTGATTGCTTTCCCCTTAGGTATAGCCGCTGGCGTATACCTGGAAGAATATGCTAAAAAGACGAAGCTTTCGAATTTCCTGGAAATCAACATCGCCAACCTCGCGGGTGTGCCGTCCATTATTTATGGTCTGCTGGGCCTGGAGCTTTTTGTACGCATCATGAACTTGGGTGGCATTTTGCTGGCAGGAGCCCTCACGCTTTCGCTGCTGATTCTCCCTATCATCATCGTGACAACCCGGGAAGCCATTAAGGCCGTGCCCCGCACCATCCGCGACGGCTCTTTTGCGCTGGGCGCTTCCAAGTGGCAAACAGTATGGTATCAGGTGCTGCCCGCTTCGTTTGGCGGTATTCTCACCGGGGTGATTCTGGCACTCTCGCGTGCAGTGGGCGAGGCGGCTCCGCTTATCGTGATCGGGGCCTTGGCTTACGTGCCTTTCGTGCCGAGTTCGCCAATGGACGAGTTTACCGTATTGCCTATCCAGATCTTCAACTGGACTTCTCGCCCACAGGCAGCCTTTTTGACCAATGCGGCGGCGGCCATTATCATTCTCCTATTGATTACCTTTTTGCTTAACGGCATTGCGGTATACCTGCGCCACCGTCAGCAAAAGAAAATAAAATGGTAAGTTTTCACCCATGAACATAAAACACAGCAAGTTAGAAGCCATTAACCTCGACGCTTACTACGGCGACTTCCATGCGCTCAAAAGTATCAACATTGCCATGGAAGAGAAGGCTGTGACCGCCTTCATCGGACCGTCTGGCTGCGGCAAATCCACTTTTCTGCGCACCTTCAACCGCATGAACGACTACATTGACGGCTTCCGCATAGAAGGGCAGATTTTGCTGGACGGCAGAGATATTTATACCGATGATGTTCGGGTAGACGAGCTCCGCAAAGAAGTGGGCATGGTATTCCAGAAACCCAACCCTTTCCCTAAAACCATTTATGAAAATGTGGTTTACGGTCTAAGAATTCAGGGTATTAAGGACAAGAAGATCCTGCAGGAAACCTGCGAGAAATCTTTGCAACAAGCAGCCCTGTGGAACGAGGTAAAAGACAAGCTCGACAAATCGGCACTGGCGCTTTCAGGGGGCCAGCAACAGCGTTTGTGTATCGCCCGCGCCCTGGCCATACAGCCCTCGGTGATCCTGATGGACGAGCCCGCCTCCGCCCTCGACCCGATTTCTACAGCTAAAATCGAGGACCTGATCTATGAGCTGAAGAAAGATTATACGATTGTAATCGTAACCCACAACATGCAGCAGGCTGGCCGCGTGAGTGATCATACAGCTTTCTTTTACATGGGTGAGTTGGTGGAGTACGCCAAAACCAAAACCATGTTCACGAGTCCGAAAGACACCCGCACGCAGAACTACATTACGGGCCGCTTCGGTTAAGCATTCCTATACCTGATTCACGTATAAAAATTAGTCTCACTCAAAATAAATGATACACGAATGCCTCATATAGATGTAGAACTCGAACGCCTGCGGGAAAAATTGCTGGAGATGTGGGACTTGGTGGAGCACCAGCTAACCAGCGGGCGCGAAGCCGTGATGAACGCCGACCATGAACTGTCGCAGCGCATTATCAAGCTTGAGCGCAAAGTCAACAGCTTCGACCTCAAGATCGACCGCATGTGCGAGAACTTCTTTGCCTTGTTCACACCCGTAGCCGTGGACCTGCGCACTGTGCTGGCCATCCTCAAAATTAACACCAACCTGGAGCGCATAGGCGACACCGCTGAAGGGATGGCCCGCTTCGCCTGCAAACTCGACCGCCCCTTCGACCCTGAATTGGTAGAGCTAACGAATGTGATGGTGATGTATGACGAAGCCTTAGTGATGTTCAATGAGTGCCGTACCGCCTTCAAGAGCGAGGATCCCAAACTGGCTAAGCAAATCATCAAGCGGGACAAGGCCTTGAACAAAATCTACCGCAAATCCGACGTGGTAATCGGCAAATACCTACAAAATAACCCCGACCGGATTCCCGAAGGCCTTGCCCTCCTCTCCATCATTAAAAAGCTTGAAAGAGTAGGCGACCAGGTAACCAACATGGCTGAGGAAATCATCTTTTACCGTGAAGCGAAGGTAGTGAAGCACCGTAAAAAGAAGAAAAAGAAGGAGTAGTTGAATTGATAAATTGTTGATTACTTAATTGTTGTTTTGTGGGAATAATTATCTCCTGAAACGAACAGCCTGAATTCAATCTCTTTCTGTCATTTCGACCTACGGGGGAAATCTGGATTGGCAAACTTAATACCCCAGATTTCTCACTAGTGTTCGAAATGACATAGCATAAATACTTTTCCTGCTCCAGCCCGCTATACCTATACCCCACCCCCACTTTAGCAATTATACAATTTGTGTCGTACCTTTGCGCAAAATTACGAAAGGTGCTGTTCAAAGAAGTCATATACTTAATGCAGAAGGATTTCCTGCTGGAGTGGCGGCAGAAGTATGCTTTCAACGGCATGCTCCTCTACGTCAGCAGCACGGTGTTCGTCTGCTACCTCAGCTTCGGGCTTCGCTCGAATGCGCTGCAAGTGCCCGTTTGGAACGCCCTGTTCTGGATTATTATGCTCTTCACGTCGGTTAACGCCATTGCCAAGAGCTTTATGCAGGAGAACCGCGGCCGGTTGCTCTATTTCTATTCTATTGTAAGTCCGCAGGGTATCATTCTGGCCAAAATCCTTTACAACGCCTGCCTCATGCTGGTACTGGCGCTGATCTGCTTTGTATTCTACGCCTTTGTGTTAGGCAACCCTGTGGAGGACATCCCGATGTTTTTGCTGAGTATTCTGCTTGGCGCCATCGGTTTTGCTACCTCACTAACCATGATTTCAGGTATAGCCTCAAAGGCTGCCAACAGTAGTACGCTCATGGCCGTGCTTAGCTTCCCTGTAATAGTGCCGATGCTCTTGATGCTGATAAAAATGTCCAAAAACGCCATGGATGGGCTGGAGCGGGCTGCCAGCCTCGACGAACTACTTACTTTGCTTGCCATAAACATGATCGTTGTCACTGTTTCTTATATTTTGTTCCCGTACCTTTGGCGTTCGTAAGGCATGGCTTTGACAAGCGCGGTACAGCCAACCCAAAACAAAGCACAAGTAGCTGATTAAACGAAAATTAACAGACAGTTTGGGCGAAACTTTGCGACAAATCAGGCCACAGAACTGTTAGAAATAAAAAGTAAGATGGGATAAGGCGCAGGCCTGCTTCCATCATCAACAAGAGAAGAAGGAACATGAAGAAGAACTGGTGGAAAATACTGACCGTGCTGCTGCTGGTGTTTACCGTGGCGGTAGGTATGCTGTCGGATGTTCCCCGATTGGCTATCCTGAACGAGACTATCCGAAACCTGTACTTCCACGTGCCGATGTGGTTCGGGATGATTCTAATTCTGCTGGTGTCGGTAGTGTACTCTATTAAATACCTGCGCAAGCCGAGCATCAAAAACGACATCATCGCGCACGAAGCCGCTAAAGTAGGCATTCTGTTCGGTGTGCTTGGCATCGTGACAGGTATGGAATGGGCCAAGTTTACGTGGGGCGAGTACTGGAGCAACGACCCAAAACAGAACGGTGCGGCTATTGGCTTGCTGATTTACTTTGCCTACCTCGTGCTGCGCAGCTCTTTTGCCGAGCAACAGCAACGTGCCCGTATCAGCGCCGTGTACAACATCTTTGCATTCGCAGCCCTTATCCCTTTGCTGTTCATCCTGCCCCGCCTGACTGATTCGCTTCACCCAGGCAATGGTGGCAACCCTGGCTTTAACGCTTACGACCTGGATAGTAGCCTTCGACTGGTGTTCTACCCTGCTGTGCTGGGTTGGACGCTACTAGGCATCTGGATCGTAAACGTCAAATCAAGATTCGAATTACTGAGACAACGATTATATGAAAATGTTTAGAATACTGGCCATTTGCTGCTTTATGCTGGGTATGCTGCTGGCCTTTGAACCAGCCATAGCCCAAGACCAGATGGTGGAGTTCTCGTCGGCTCCGCAGCAAAACATCGAAATGGCCGACACCCTGCGTCAGGACGGTAAGATTTACGTAGTGGTAGCCGTGTTGCTTACTGTGTTAGCTGGCGTGTTGTTCTACCTGATTGCCCTCGACCGTAAAGTAGGCCGTCTGGAAAAACAGCTGAAAGACGAATACGTGAACCGCTAATTTCTTTTTGCCCGACAAGAGCAAAAAATGATAAATATCCCTATTTGCGATGGATTTAAAACGTCTTATCGTATGTTAGGCTAACAGAAACAGAGTATCTATAATCAGATAAAGATGAAAAAGTCACACATCATCGGCATTATCGTTATCGCCATGGCCATTGGCATCATCATGACCACGGCTGGCGACGCGAGTACCTATGTTTCATTTGGCGATGCCATTGAGCTGGCCAAAGACGGTAACTCTACCAAAGTACACGTGGTAGGTCGCCTCAAAAAAGATGATCAGGGCCACATTGTGGGCATGCATTATGAACCGATGAAAGACCCGAACTACTTTGCCTTCACGCTTGTGGATACCAACCGCTTCGAACAGCGTGTAGTTTACTTCAACCCAAAACCACAGGACTTCGAACGCTCTGAGCAAGTTGTGATTACAGGCAATATGCAAAACGAAGTGTTCGTGGCCGACAAAATCCTCCTCAAGTGTCCGTCCAAGTACACCGAGAACGAAATCCAAACCAACACCGCAGGTATATAAACAAGTTAAGAGTTGAGAGATAAGAGCCAATGCTCTTAGCACCGCACAACTCATGACTTTTAACTTTACACTTTTAACTATCAGAAATGATTAATACGCTAATCGGAGACTTTGGCCACGCCAGTGTGATTGTAGCTTTTGTAGCGGCCATCGTAGCCTCCTATGCTTATTTTATGGCCGCGCGCCAGAAAACCGAAGAGAGTGGCGATACGACTTGGCGCAAACTGGCACGTGGTGCCTTTTATGTGCACAGTATAGCGGTTGTGGCCATTATCTTCAGCCTTTTCAACATCATTTACGAGCACCGCTACGAGTACTATTACGCTTGGAGCCACTCGTCTAACCATCTGCCGGTGCACTACATGATCTCCTGTTTCTGGGAAGGCCAGGAAGGTTCTTTCCTGCTCTGGATGTTCTGGCATGTGGCCCTGGGCGTGGTGCTGATGAACGCTGGCAAGAAGAACAAACAATGGGAAGCGCCTGTGATGGCCATCTTCTCTTTCGTGCAGATCTTCATCTCTTCCATGATTCTGGGTGTGGTGATCGGCGATTTCAAGCTGGGCTCCTCCCCTTTCATCCTCATGCGCGACTTCATGGCTGACGCTCCGGTGTTTGCCATGGACCCGAACTTTAAGCCTGCCGACGGTACGGGCCTGAACCCACTGCTGCAGAACTACTGGATGGTGATTCACCCGCCGACCCTTTTCTTGGGCTATGCCGCTTCGCTTGTTCCGTTTGCTTTCGCCATTGCTGGTCTTTGGAAAGGCAAGTTCAGTGAGTGGATTCGTCCTGCGCTTCCTTGGTCGCACTTTGCGGCCGTAACGCTGGGTATCGGTATTATGATGGGTGCTTACTGGGCCTATGAGACGCTAAACTTCGGTGGTTACTGGAACTGGGATCCGGTTGAGAATGCGGTATACATTCCGTGGCTTGTACTGGTGGGTGGTATACATACCATGATCGCCTACCGCCGCAGCAAGCAAGGTTTGCGCGCTACGTTCATTTTGGTGATCACCTCTTTTGTCCTGATTCTGTACGCGACCTTCCTGACACGTAGCGGTATCCTGGGCAACGCTCCGTGCACTCCTTCACCGACTTAGGTTTGTCAGGGCAGTTGTTCACGTATATGATGGCCTTCACAGTGCTCGCCATCGGCTTGCTGGTATATAACTGGAAGAAGATCCCGACGACAGAGAAAGAGCTTTCAACTTATAGCGCGGAGTTCTGGGTATTCATCGGTGCTGCCGTGCTATGCCTGGCAGCTTTCCAAGTGCTCGTAACGACTTCTATACCTGTTTACAACTCTTTCCTTGGTTTCATAGGTATAGAATCAAACGCAGCTCTGCCTGCAGACCAGATTGCGCATTATACCAAGTTCCAATTATGGGCAGGTGTAGCCATCGCCATCCTGACAGGTATAGGCCAGTTGCTGTGGTGGAAAAAGGCGAACAAGAAGAGCTTCAAAGACGCCATCACCATGCCGCTGATGCTGACATTGTTGTTTGCCAGCTTGGTAATTATCCTGTCTAACAAGTTCGATATCTTCACCTTCAAGCTCGACAACCCGGTATACATCCTGTTGTTTGTGGTATCACTGTTCGCAGTATTCGCCAACTTCAGCATCATACTTGGTTTGTTACAGAAAAAAATAACGTTGTCAGGTGGTGCTGTGGCGCACATCGGTATAGCGTTGATGTTGATCGGTATCCTGTTCTCTTCAGGCTACTCCAACATCATTTCACAGAATAACTCCGGTATGCTTTACTCACGTGAGTTCCCGGACGAGATTAACCGCGACAACGTGCTCCTGTGGCGCAACACCCCTGTGCAGATGGATCGCTTCAAGGTAAGCTACCATGGTCAGTTCCAGGAAGTGAAAGGTGTGCCAGGCTACGTGAACAAGGAACTCCTGTATCAGACCGACGACATGTACAAAGCCATCGCCCGTGGCCGAATTCAGGTAAAAGACAAGGTATATTTCGAGACAGGCGACACGCTGGATTTGATTTCTCCGGAGAATACTTACTACGAGGTGAGCTATGCAAGCGAGAAGGAAAACTTCGTGCTATACCCAAGAGCGCAAGTGAACCCGAACATGGGCCTGTTAGCCTCTCCTGACATCAAGCACTTTGCTGGCAAGGATCTGTATACCCACGTTTCCACTGTACCAGACCCGAACGAAGAGAAGGACTGGGGTGAGTTGCAGGAGTATGAAGTTTCTGCTGGTGACACGCTAGTTATCAACGATTACATTACAGTATTCAATGGCATCGAACAAATTGAGCAAGTGCCAGGTGTGCAACTGGCCGAAGGCGACGTAGCGGTTCAGGCTGCCATGAAGATCATGGGCGAGCGCAAGAACTACCACGCCCACCCTGTGCTGATGATCAAAGACCAGATGATGGGTCGTGTACCAGAAATCATCGAAGACCTGGGTATACGCATCACCTTCCTGAATATCGACACGGAGAATCACAAGTTCAAAATCGGTGTGAATGTGACGCAGAAAGACTACATCATCCTGAAAGCAATGGAGAAGCCATTTGTTAATATCCTGTGGATCGGTACCATCATCATGTCTATCGGTTTTGTTATGGCGATTGTTCGCCGTAATAAAGAAGGCAATGGTAGCGAAGGGAAAACTGCAAAAGTGAAGGAGGAGAGAAAAGCACAGGTGGCGTAATTATATTGAACCATAGTTGAATAAGGCAGGCTTGTAAAAAGCCTGCCTTATTTGTTTATTAGCTTACCTTTCCAGAATTATTTAATGAAGTCACTAACCTATGAACGTATTTATAATTCCTTCTTGGTACCCTAGTAAAGACAATCCACTCAATGGTACTTTTATAGAAGAACAAACTTATAATTTGTGTGGCTTCGTTCCAAACATAAATATTGGGGTAAGCTTATGGGGACAAAAGGATAACCAAACATTACTATGGTTAAAAGACCATATATGGAACATACCCAAGATTTTTTCGGCCAGCTTAGTTTCCACAAGCACTGCTATAATACCAAATTTGACCATATATAAATCTCCTACTTATATATGGTCACGAAAAATATTTAAAGGAAACTTGAAAGGTATAATTCGTGCCAATATGAATAATATTGAGCAATTTGTAGAACAGTATGGGCGAGTTGACTTAATTCATGCACACGTAGGTTACCCCGCAGGCCGCATCGCACTTGAATTAGGCAGAAAATTACATATACCTTATATTATTACTGAACACATGATACCTTTTCCTAGTCACTATGATACCGATAAGCAAGGCAATCTAACTAGCTATTATAGACAACCATACATGCAGGCCGCTGCGAATGTTGCTGTTGGAGAATCACTTAGGAAGACGATGATTTCGATGGGTTTGCCAAATGTAAAAACAATACCCAATTTTATAGATGAAACTTTATTTAAGTCACTAAATAACATCTCTAAATTGTCATTGCCTTCTAAGTTTACTTTTCTTACTGTATGTGAAATTATTCCCCGAAAAGGAATCGATGTGCTTCTGTATGCTATTAAAATCTTGTCTCAAAAAGGTATAAATGCAACCTTTAGAATTGGTGGAACTGGACCACTTATCGAAGAATACAAGGCTATGGCAATGAAGTTAAATATTGAGCATTGCATAGAATGGCTTGGACCTCTAACAAGGGAAAGAGCTAGGAATGAGCATCAACAGGCAAGCGCCTTTGTACTCCCGAGCCATGATGAAAGTATGGGAATAGTATACATAGAAGCACTTGCATGCGGTAAGCCAATTATTGCTACAAGGTGTGGTGGACCAGAAACCATTGTAAAAGATATAAATGGGATATTAATTGAAAAAAACAACCCAAATGAACTTGCTGCTGCTATATTGTTTATGATGAAAAACTATGACATGTATGACGCTCATGCCATAAGACAAGACTTCTTAAATAGATATTCTAAAAAAGCTGTAATTCCACAGCTAATTAATCTATACCAAGAAGTCATCAGGCAGCATCAAACAACCCCATGAACACATCCATCATAGGATCTGGCAACGTGGCCTGGCACTTGGGTAAAGCTTTGCAACAAGCTGGACATAAGATAGTAGCAGTGTATAGCCCAACCCCATCCCACCGGAAAGAGCTGGCGAAAGAGTTAGCGTCAGCTGTGGCACTGAACTCAGTAGACATGAGAAACATTGACGCTGAACTGTTCCTGATTGCAGTCCCCGATGCGGCGCTGGCTTCAGTGGCGGCACAGTTGCAGGTGCCGCGGGCGCTATCGTAGCTCATACCTCAGGTTCGCAGCCGCTAGCAGCATTGCAAGGTATAGCAGGCGCACAGACAGGTGTTTTTTATCCGTTACAAACATTCTCCAAGTCTAAACCGGTTGACTTCAAAAATATCCCAATCCTTTTGGAAGCTACCGCGCCAGAAACATTACATCCCTTACAGCTCGTAGCAAATAGTATTTCAGAACAGGTATACGAGGTAAGTTCTACAAAAAGAAAACAGCTCCACCTGGCGGCAATGTTTGCCTGCAACTTTACCAATCACTTGCTAGGCATAAGCCGGGAGTTGCTCCAACAGGCAGATTTACCCAATACGCTGCTCCAGCCCCTCATTCAGGAAACCATCGCCAAGGCCATACAACAGCACCCTTTCGATGTACAGACAGGTCCTGCTGTGCGCCATGACCAAAATGTAATAGATGAGCATTTGAAGTTGCTGCAAGACCAGCCGCTCTACCAGCAGGTATACCAACTGCTCACCCAAAGTATTCAGGTTCAGCACCCCAAGGAGTAAACCTGTAACCTATTCAACGGTCATACTGTTTTATTCGAAGAAGGTATAAAGCGCCCGGCTTTGAATCGGGGGGCGGGTTTCATAACTTTGCACCTTAAATAGAAAGACAGATGAAAGTTGTAAATATAACCTTTAAGTTTAGCGATGGTTCGCCTGACCAGGTTCACCCTGCGGTGGAAGGCGAGTCGGTGCTGGACGTGGCCCTAAATAATGACATCAAGCTGCAACACAACTGCGGCGGCGTATGCGGCTGCAGTACCTGCCACGTATACATTGAATCGGGTATGGACGACCTGCCTGAGATTACTGACAAAGAGGAGGATTACATTGACCGTGCCGTGGACCCGCGCATCAACTCCCGCCTGGGTTGCCAATGTGTGGTGCAGGGCAACGAAGATGTTGTCGTGACCATACCGCCACAAGACTTCCTGGGACACTAATCCGCCACCGATCACCGGGCAAAACCGCTTATCACATAACCGAACATCCAAATAACTGATAAACACATGGATAAGAATTATGAACCGCCAATTCACTGGAATGACTACGAGGACATAGCCATGGCGCTGTACGAGAAGTTTGGCGATGACTTCAACGAGTCAAAGATATACCGCGTTCGCTTTACCGAACTGCTTGACTGGGTACTTTCGCTGCCGAATTTTGTCGGCAAGCGCGAAGAGTCTAACGAAGGCCACCTGGAGCAGATTCAGGCGGCTTGGGTATACGAGTGGCGCGACAACCAGGACTAAGCTGATATTCAGCCCTGAAAAATTCGTTATATTAAATTAAATCTATATTTTTAAAGGTCCTTTCACCAGAAAGGACCTTTTTTCTTTTACACTATGTCTATCACACAACCTGACCTTAGCCGCATCAACACCTTCGTTTTTGATGTAGACGGCGTACTTACCGACGGCTTCCTCTATGTATTCGCCGATGGCGAGAAAGTCCGTGCTTTCAACATCAAAGATGGTTTTGCCATCAAACACGCCATTCGGCAGGGCTACAACGTGGCCATAATCTCGGCCAAAAACGAGCCTGGGGTGCGTGTGCGATTAGAGGAGTTGGAGATCGAGGACATCATCCTGGGAGCTGACGATAAAGTGGAGGCGCTGGAAAACTACCTTTACATGCAAGGCATACACCCCGCCACAGTAGCGTACATGGGCGATGACATGCCAGATCTGGAGGCGATGCAGCGCTGCGGCTTGAGAGCCTGTCCTGCTGATGCCGCAGATGACATACGCGATGTCTGCACATTCATTTCAACTAAAGATGGTGGCAAGGGTGCTGTGCGTGAACTGATTGAGAAAATCATGAAAGCGCAGGATACTTGGTGAGAGCATTATACTTTTCTTTAATCAAATAGCAAATTTCTTTTACATAAATATTTGCATATATATAATTATTTTTTAATCTTACAGACAGTTTATTTAAAAATTATTTATTTTCATTTTTATGAAGACAGGAAAAGTAAAGTTCTTTATTGAGTCAAAAGGCTTCGGTTTCATCACCGAAGACGAAACAAATGAGGATTTCTTCGTGCACGTGACAGGCCTGAACGGTCTGCAGATCCAGCAGCACGACAGAGTAGCTTTCGACACGCAAGAAGGCAAAAAAGGAATCAATGCGGTAAACGTACAGAGAATCTGATTCAACTCTACACCGCAAAGAAAACCCCTTCCCGCAAGGGGTTTTTTTATGCCCTTTGTTTGCAGTAACACACGCCGGTTTTAACTTTGCTGCTGTTATACCTGTTACCCTGTCTTGAAAGAATTTCTGTCTCTCATCCGTTTTCCCAACTTACTGCTCATCATCTTGAGTCAGGCCCTGGTACAGGCTAGTTTACTGAGTGCAGGTATAAACTTTTCAGGTATAGCCACGCCAGGCTTTCTGCTGTTGACGCTCTCGACGGTGTGTATTGCTGCAGCAGGATATATTATCAACGATTACTACGATATAAAAATCGACGCCATCAATAAGCCAGACCGTGTGGTAGTCGGGAAGAGCATACGGCGGCGCCCTGCCATGTTCACACACATGGTGCTTTCATTTATAGGGATAGCACTCGGATTCTGGCTCTCGATTCCGGTAGGTCTTATAAACCTGGGGGCTGTCCTGCTACTTTGGGGCTATTCGGCCCGCTTCAAAAAAATGCCACTTGTAGGCAATGTTGTCGTCGCGCTCCTAGGGGCCTCCATGCTCCTGCTGGTAGCAGTGTATGCAGGTAAACTCAACAACATCACGATTAGCTATGCAGTGTTTGCTTTTATGATCTCACTTATCCGGGAGATTATAAAAGACATGGAGGATGTGCGGGGCGACGCTTCTTTTGACTGCCGAACACTGCCAATTGTGCTGGGTATACGACGGGCCAAATATGCGCTATACCCAATCATCGCACTTTTCCAGGCTTTCCTGCTTCTGGTTATCTTCCACCCCGTCACAGGTATAGGCTTTGATGTATACATGCTACTACTTGTGCTCCTTCCGAGTATCTGGATGACGGTGAAGCTGGTGCGGGCCGACCGCAAGCGAGATTTCACATTCCTGAGCAACCTGGGCAAGTTCATTATGCTGACCGGCATCCTGTCCATGCTTTTGATCAATTAGCCTGTATCCCCTTTCAGGCATACCTGGGCTTTCTCCTGAAGCAACAGATCGCCAGCTGCTTAGGTCTTGCGTTTTAGATCTGCTTTTTGTTATTTACATAGTTCGTTTGTCTGCGCAGCGAATACCCGTACCCGAACCTACCCTATCTTATGAACAAACTTCACCAGTTACTCGAGGCCTATGGGCTTCGCAAGACGAAGTGCCGTATAGAGGTGCTTCGATTGTTTCTTGAGCATCGCCATGCGCTGGCACATGCCGCCATTGAGCAGCAGCTTGGCCCACAGTTTGACCGCGTAACGCTGTACCGCACCCTGCATTCATTTGAGGAGCATGGACTGCTGCACAGCATACCCAGCACCGATGGCATCACGCGCTATGCACTCTGCCAGCAGGCCTGCAACCGGCACCGGCACCAGCATGACCATATCCACTTCAGCTGTACCGCCTGCGGTCATACTTACTGTCTGAACGAGGTATATGTACCTACACTACGGATGCCAGAGGGGTATCAGGTAGAGGAATTCCGGTTTTGCGTGCAAGGCGTGTGTGATAAATGCGTGCTGCAACCAAAAGAACAACTGGCAAGCGCATAGCAACCATACCTGATGGCTCTAAACGCGTATGCAAAACCTTTAAATAACCCCTTGTTATGGCTGTACATACCTTAACCACTGCCGACCAGTTCCGCCAACTGCCACATCCCCTAATAAGCTGCGGCTGTTCATGCTAGCCAAGCTGCCTATGGCTTACATGGCCGATCTGCGGGTGCGCTCCATTTCGGAGGAGCGGGCTGAGGTGACGATTCCTTATAAGTACCTCAACAAAAATCCTTTCGGCTCTATCTATTTCGCCAGCCTGAGCATGGCAGCGGAGCTTTCGACAGGCTTGCTATGCATGGCACAGACATACAAATCGGATCCTGCCGTATCGATGCTGGTGGTGCACATGGAAGGGGATTTCTCGAAAAAGGCAGTCGGAAAAATTACGTTCACCTGCGAGGACGGACCAAGTATAAAGGCAGCTGCAGATCAGACAAAAGCCACAGGCGCCGGTGTAACGGTAGTGGCCACCAGCATTGGCACCGACCAAAGTGGTGACAAAGTAGCGGAGTTTCGGTTTACCTGGTCATTAAAGGCAAAACTTAAAGTATAGCGCTTTTTATTGCCATGAAAACATATATCGTTCTGCTCAGAGGTGTGATGCCTACCGGGAAAAACAGAGTGCCAATGGCACAGCTCCGACAGGTGCTGGCTGATGCCGGCTTTCAGCAGGTCCGCACCTGGATTCAAAGTGGCAATGTCGTGCTCCAAAGTGATTTATCGGCTAAGGAGCTAGAGGTGAAGGTACACCAACTGATAAAAGAGTACATTGGGCCGGAGCTGGCCATCGTGGTAAGAACAAGTGAGGAGCTCAGAAAAATGCTCGACAATAACCCGTTTAAGGGAGATGAATACCTTATGACACGGGTATTTTTTGTGTCTTTTCAGGAGTCGCCGCCTGAGGAAAAGGTACAGGCGTTGCTTGCGCAAGACTTTGCGCCGGAGAAACTCAGCCTTAACTCCACAGCAGGCTATATGTATATACCCCAAGCCTACAGCGACAGTAAGCTTAGCAATAATTTCCTGGAGCGAAAGCTTAAGGTAGCGGCCACTACACGAAATTTCAATACCATATCCAAAATGATTGAATGGGCTGAAGAGGCATAAGTTGAGCACAGCAAGGAAACTAATAAGCGTAATAAGCAACAAAATCAAAATGCAATCTACCGCCCCAACACCCGAGCTATACCTGACCGAGCTGCCTGAAGAGCGGCAGCAAATCATGGCTGACTTAAGAGCTGTAATTCTCGGGCATATACCCGCTGGTTTCGAAGAAGTGATGAGCTATGGCATGTTAGGCTACGCCGTTCCCCATACCTTATACCCAGCCGGCTATCATTGCGATCCAAAACAGCCGCTTCCTTTTATGGGCATCGCTTCGCAGAAGAACCACATCGCAGTTTACCACATGGGCATCTATGCCGATGAAGTGCTGCTGAATTGGTTTAAAGAAGAATACCCCAGGCATAGCAAATTCAAGCTCGACATGGGCAAAAGCTGCATCCGTTTCAAAAAGGCGGAACATGTGCCGCTGGCATTGATCGGGGAACTGGCCTCAAAGATGACGCCGCAGGAGTGGATTGAGCTATACGAAAGCGTGCTCAAGCGATAAAAGCCATACCTTTTCTGCGTACTTTTGCTGGCTTCTATACCCAAACCCGCTATATTTGCAGCTTCATTACAAAGCCTTACTTTGGAACGAGCAGCTAAAAAGAATATAGTCATTTTTGCTTCAGGTTCGGGCAGCAATGCACAGCGCCTGATGGAGTACTTCGAGCACCACCCGGAGATTCGTGTGGCCGCCCTGTTCGCCAACAACCCGAAAGCGTATGCCCTTAAACGAGCCGAGACCTTCCACGTCCCGGCTTTTTTATTTTCCCGCGACGAGTTTTACAACTCCACTAAAGTGCTGGAGCAGGTACAGTCCTTCCAGCCCGACCTGATTGTGCTGGCTGGCTTCCTGTGGCTAGTGCCACAGAACTTCCTGCAGGCTTTCCCAGACCGCATTATCAACATCCACCCTGCCCTGCTGCCCCAGTACGGCGGCAAAGGCATGCATGGCCTCAACGTGCATACGGCCGTTGTTACGGCAGGTGATAAGGAATCAGGTATAACCATCCACCGCGTGAACGAGGAGTATGACAAAGGCGAGTTTGTGCTGCAGGAGCGCTGCCCCGTACACCCCGACGACACCCCAGAGGATCTGGCAGCCCGCGTACTGCAACTGGAGCACAAATACCTGCCGGAAGTAGTGGAACGTTTGATACTCGAAATGCCCTAGGGCGAACCAAGTACGTTACGCGAGCATCGGCATATAAACTATTAAAGAATTAGCACATTAAAAACAGCCCATACCCTATGCAATCTGTTAAAATCAAATCCGCACTTATCTCGGTTTACTACAAAGACCGTCTCGAGCCACTGGTAGAGCTCCTGAAGCAGCACAATGTCACCATCTACTCCACAGGCGGCACACAGGCTTTTCTTGAAGAGCAAGGTGCTGACGTAGTGGCCGTAGAAGACCTGACTGCTTATCCTTCTATTTTCGGTGGTCGCGTGAAGACGCTGCACCCGAAAGTGTTTGGTGGCATCCTGCACCGCCGTGCCAACGAGAGCGACCTGTCTGAGCGTGAGCAGTACGAGATCCCGCCAATCGACCTCGTAGTGGTTGACCTATACCCTTTTGAGGAGACAGTGGCATCGGGTGCATCAGAAGCGGATGTGATTGAGAAAATTGACATTGGCGGTATTTCCCTCATCAGAGCGGCAGCCAAAAACTTTCAGGACGTGCTGATCGTGTCTTCGCGCGAGCAGTACGACGAAGTGGTGGAACTTTTGAAAGAAAAAGACGGTGCAACAGAGCTGGCAGACCGCAAGCGTTTCGCAGCCAAGGCTTTTGACATTTCCTCAAACTACGACACGCACATCTTCAACTACCTGAGCAAAGAGCAGGATATCCACGTGTTCAAGCAGAGTGTGCGTGAGGCCACGCCGCTACGCTATGGTGAAAACCCGCACCAGCAAGCGACGTTTTTCGGCAAGCTGGAAGACCTGTTTGAGCAACTTAACGGCAAGCAGCTCTCTTACAACAACCTAGTAGACGTAGACGCTGCCGTAGCACTGGGCGCTGAGTTCGAAGAACCGGCTGTGGCTATTCTGAAGCATACCAATGCCTGCGGTTGCGCTACCGGTGAAAACATCAAAGAAGCCTACCTGAATGCACTTTCTACAGACCCGGTTTCTGCTTTTGGCGGTGTAATCATTGCCAACAGAACCATCGACCTGGGTGCTGCCGAGGAGCTGAACAAGCTTTTTTTCGAGGTCCTGATCGCACCAGATTTCGATGCTGACGCACTGGAGCTACTACGCACCAAGAAAAACCGCATTTTGCTCAAGCAGAAGCCTGTAGAACTGCCAACCAAACAGTTCAAGACGCTTCTGAACGGCGTGATCGAGCAGGACAAAGACCTGAAAACAGAAACAGAAGCCGACTTCAAAACCGTGACCAAGCGCGAGCCATCTGCCGAGGAGAAAAAGGCATTGGTATTCGCGGCCAAGGTTTGCAAGCACACCAAGTCAAACACCATTGTATTTGCTACTGACAAAATGATGATTTCGAGCGGTGTGGGCCAGACATCCCGCGTAGACGCCTGCGCCAAGCTATCGAGAAAGCTAAGGGTTTCGGCTTTGACCTCAGCAAAACTGTCATGGCTTCCGACGCCTTTTTTCCGTTCCCGGATTGCGTGGAGATTGCCGACCAGGCAGGTATAAAAGCAGTCGTGCAGCCAGGTGGCTCTATCAAAGACCAAGACTCCATCGACTACTGCGATGCCCACAACATGGCGATGGTCATGACCGGTGTGCGCCACTTCAAGCACTAAGGTATAGCGTACTAATTCCCGAAAGCCTCACCCCAACTGGGTGAGGCTTTTTTATTGGCTTTCAGCCGCATCTATCTTCTTGCGCCTCAATAAGAAGTCATCAAAAACGGATTTGCTTATAAAAGCTTCATCCAATTTTTATCCAGACATAAGCGTTATCAGGGGCAGTATGCAGAAATTGTATGTATAATGGCTTAGAAAAAATTAAAACTTATAGCTCTTATTCACCAGCATTATTAATTCCGCTGAAAATCACTAATTTTGCGGCTAGTTTTTGACAAGAAATATTGTATATTAAAAATATAACGGGCAGCCGCACGCCCTTACAAAATAAGAATGGGACTATTTAACTTTCTTACCAGCGATATAGCCATCGATTTGGGTACCGCCAATACCTTGATCATTCATAACGATAAGATTGTGGTGGACGAGCCATCCATTATCGCTGTAGACCGCACCACGGGTCGTGTACTCGCCATTGGCCGCAATGCCATGCAGATGCACGAAAAAACCCACGAAAACATCAAGACCATCCGTCCACTGAAAGACGGTGTGATCGCCGACTTCCACGCCGCTGAGGAGATGATTCGAGGTATGATCAAGATGATCGACACGGGCCGTCGTTTATTCCAGCCTTCGCACCGCATGGTAATTTGTATCCCATCAGGTATAACCGAGGTGGAGAAACGAGCCGTGCGTGACTCAGCCCAGCATGCCGGTGCCAAAGAGGTATGGATGATCCAGGAGCCAATGGCTGCTGCTATAGGTATAGGCATCGACGTGGAGCAGCCGATCGGCTCCATGATTGTGGATATCGGGGGTGGTACTACTGAGATCGCTGTAGTGGCCCTTTCGGGTATTGTGTGCGACCAGTCTATCCGCATTGCGGGTGATGTGTTCACCAAAGACATTCTGGACTACATGCGCCGCCAGCACAACCTGCTGATCGGTGAGCGCTCTGCTGAAAAGATCAAAATCGAGGTTGGCTCTGCACTGACAGAGCTGGAGAACCCACCGGCTGACTACGAGATCCGTGGTCGTGACCTGATGACAGGTATACCAAAGGTGATCAAGGTGACTTATCAGGAGATTGCTATTGCGCTGGACAAGTCGGTGTCGAAGATCGAGGAAGCGGTACTGAAGGCGCTGGAAATCGCTCCGCCGGAGCTGTCTGCCGACATATATGACAACGGTATTCACCTGACAGGCGGTGGTGCCTTGCTGCGTGGCTTCGACAAGCGTCTGGCTGCCAAAACCAAGCTGCCGATCCACATTGCCGAAGACCCGCTTAGAGCGGTGGTACGCGGCACAGGAGCGGCTATCAAAAACTTAGAAGGCTTCAAGAACGTCCTGCTGACCTAGTAGTACCGCATGCGGAATCTATTTGCTTTTATATACCGGTTCCGTGCGTTCCTTATATTCGTGCTGCTGGAGGCGCTGTGCATCTTCCTGATCGTGCGCTACAACACGTACCAGGGAGCTGCCATGTTCAACTCCGCCAACACCTATGTAGGACGTGTACTGGAGTTTCAGAGTGGTGTAACCGACTACTTCCGGCTGGCGTCTGTTAACAGCACGCTGGCACAGGAGAATGCCGTCCTGCGTCAGCAGCTGATGCACTACAGGCAGGAGGCCGATGCGGACAGCACCGATCAGCTTGACACCACTTACTACGCCGCTTCCGACTCCTCCAAGTCGGAGCCCTTTATTTTGCATGCCGGACGGGTAATCAACAACTCGGTACGCCGCACCAACAACTACCTGACACTCGCTGCAGGCAGTCTGGATGGGGTAAAGCCAGGTATGGGCGTTATTTCCCCGAATGGCGCCGTGGGGCGTGTGAAGACGGTTTCACGGCATTACGCGACAGTTACCTCGCTGCTGCACTCGCAAATGCTGATCTCGGCCAAAATTCAGAAGGACAACACCTTCGGCACGATTAAATGGACAGGTGGTGATTACCGTACCGCCCTGCTCGACTATATCCCGCTGCACATCAAGCCGGAAATAGGAGATACTGTGGTGACCAGTGGCTATAACACCGTTTTCCCGGAAGGCATCATGGTGGGCACGATCAGTGAGGTGGAACGCGAGCTTGACAAGAGTTTTTATACCATCCGGGTAAAACTGGCCGTTGACTTTGCACAGCTGTCCTATGTGTACGTGGTTGAAAACCCACGCAGGCCAGAACAGGATTCACTAGAAGTAGAAGCAGGTATACTCCCCCATGAATAGCAGCTTAGGTATAAGACATATCGTACAGTTTGTCGTGTTTGTAGCTTTGCAAATACTGCTGATGGACAGCCTGGTGCTCTTCGGTACCGGCTTCAGCTTTATTTACATTGCTTTCCTGCTGTTCCTGCCCATCAACATGAACCGTGTGTTGCTGCTCTTCCTGGGCTTTATAGCCGGATTTGCGGTAGATATTTTTTACGACACCATGGGCATACATGCCGCGGCAAGTGTGTTGCTGGCTTATTTAAGGCCTTTCATTTTGAACCTTCTCACACCGCGTGATGGTTACGATACCAATGATTCAGTGAACATACATGTGATGGGCTGGCGCTGGTTTCTGGCTTATGCGCTTACTCTGATTCTGGCGCATCACACGGCTGTCTTCTTGCTGGAAATTTTCAGCTTGGATGGATTATCAGCCGCAGTGCCTAAAATTTTACTGAGCGTGTTGTTTACAGGTGTGGTCATGGTGATCCTACAATTACTGTTCTTCTCCCTTAAGAGAGCGAATAGATGAATTATCTCGAAAACAGAAAGTACGTCATACAAGCGATATTCCTGGCAGTAGGCATCGTCTACGCGCTGCGCCTGTTTTACATCCAGGTGGTTGACAGCAGCTACAAGCAGGCTGCCGAGACGAACGCTATCAAGACGGTTATCCAATACCCTTTCCGGGGACTGATCTACGATCGTAACGGCGATCTGCTGGTGCAGAACACACCCGTGTACGACCTAATGATCGTGCCTAAAGAGGCCCGTAACATCGACACGCTGCGTCTGGCCAGCATGCTGGATATTACAATCGAAGACGCCCGCGAGCGTTTCAAAAAAGCCCGTGCCTACTCTTGGGTGAAGCCCTCTATTTTCCAGCAAATGCTGAGCACGGAAGACTTTGCGCATATTCAGGACAACCTGATCGATTTTCCCGGATTTTACATTAACGCCCGTACGGCCCGCGGTTACCCACACCAAAGCCTGGGACATGCGCTTGGCTATATCGCCGAAATCAGCCCCAAACAGCTCGAAGACAGCACTTACGCAGGCTACCGCCCCGGCGACTACATCGGCAAGGCAGGTATAGAAATGGCCTATGAAAAATACCTGATGGGCAAACGGGGCGTCAAGTACAAGATGGTGAACGTGCGCGGCATCGACAAAGGTTCTTTCAAAGATGGTGCTTATGACACCCTCTCTGTGGCTGGTCAGAACATGGTAAGCACCATCGATTTGGATTTGCAGGCCTATGGCGAACACCTGATGAATGGCGCCAAAGGCAGCATCGTGGCTATTGAGCCGAAGACCGGCGAAATCCTGGCTTATATTTCGGCCCCATTCTACGACCCGAACCTGTTTACCGGCAAAGACTACGGCAAGAATTACATGACATTGCTGCAGGACCCGGACAAGACCATGTTCAACCGACCGATCATGGCTGATCGTAACCCGCCAGGCTCTATCTTTAAACTTACGCAGGCCCTTATAGCACTGGAAGACGGCGTTATAAACCCTAACACAACATACGCTTGCAACAAATCCCTTGTGAATTGCCACCCACACCCATCGCCACTCGATTTGCGTGGTGCCGTGCAGCACTCTTGCAACCCGTGGTTTTTCCAGGCTTACAAGGCGCTGATTAACCAAGGCAAGTCCAAAAATACCTTTACCGATACTTCCCTGGGACTGAAGGACTGGCGCGAGCACGTGCTCACCTTTGGCTTCGGCAAGAAACTGGGCATTGACATACCTGGCGAAAAGTCAGGCATCATTGCCTCCACCGATCTGTATGACCGTGTGTATGGCAAGAACCGTTGGAAGTACTCTACCATTTACTCGCTCAGCATCGGGCAGGGTGAACTTGGTGTAACGCCACTGCAAATGGCGAACTTTATGGCCATTGTCGCTAACAAGGGCTACTACGTAACGCCACACCTCATCCGCTCGATTGGCGAGGACGGCAAGCCTTTGGCGGAGAACTACGAGCGCCACTATACTTCCGTAAAGCCACACCACTTCGACCCGATCATTGAAGGTATGGCCGAAGTAGTGCGTGCTGGTACGGCTCGTCGCGCCAACCTGTCTAAGGTAGGTATAACGGTATGTGGCAAAACAGGTACAGCCCAGAACCCACAAGGCCCTGACCACGCTGTGTTCGTGGCCTTTGCCCCTATGGAAGACCCTAAGATTGCGATTGCTGTATATGTGGAGCACGGTAAGTGGGGAGGTCAGTCAGCCGCTCCTATTGCGGGCCTGATGATCGAGAAGTACCTGACAGACACCGTGACGATCAAGGAGCAGGAGAAGTGGGTGTTGAGCCGTGAGTATTTGAACATTAAATCGAAGTAAGGTATGCCAACAGGAGGACAGGGATTACTCAAGGAGAGAGTGGTGCAGCCAAGCAGCCGTCGCCAGACCACGAGCGTATTCGGCAACCTGGACTGGTTCACCGTGTTGCTCTACTTTGTGCTGGTTGCGCTAGGCTGGATGAACATCTATGCTGTAGTTTACAGCCCTGACAACGTGGTGAACATCTTCAGCTTCGACATCAACTCGGGAAGGCAGCTAACGTTTATTGCCACCGGTGTGATTCTGATGATTGTGCTGCTCGTGGTCGATTATAAGGTATACGAGCACCTGGCTTTCCCCATTTATGGGGGCATTATACTCCTGCTGCTCTTTACGCTGGCAGTAGCCAACCCTGTAGCTGGTTCACGCTCCTGGCTCGATCTGGGAGGTGGTTTTCGCCTGCAACCTGCAGAGCTAGCTAAGTTTGCCACAGCACTGGCCATATCTAAATATCTGAGTCAAGTGAGTCTGCGCCAGCAGAAGATGAAAGACCAGATGATTCTGGCTGCCATCACCTTTCTGCCAGCGGTTATTATCATCCTGCAGAATGAGACAGGCTCTGCACTCGTGTTTGGTGCTTTTATATTAGCTTTCTTCCGCGAAGGCATGTCGCCGCTGATCCTTATTATTGGCGGCTCAGCAGCGGCTATTTTTATCCTGACGTTGCTTGTGCCTAAGCTGTACCTGCTAATTGGCATCGCCGCGCTCATGGGTCTGGCCATGTTCCTGGATTATCGTCTGATGCGCCGCTTCAAGACCATGATCGCACTTTTTGTGCTGGTGATAGGCATGGTGTTTAGTGTAGACTATTTCGTAAATGACGTACTGCAGCCACACCAGCAGAACCGTATTAAGGCACTTATTAACCCAGAGGCCGATCCATTGGGCTATGGCTGGAACGTGACACAATCCAAGATCGCAATCGGCTCTGGCGGTTTCTGGGGCAAGGGCTTTCTGGAAGGCACGCAGACCAAGTTCGACTTCGTGCCCGAGCAGAGCACCGACTTCATCTTCTGCACCATCGGTGAAGAGCACGGTTGGGTGGGAAGCACCATCCTGATAGCGCTCTTTCTGCTGCTCATGATGCGCATCGTTTACATCGCCGAGCGGCAGAAATCCGTTTTTGGCCGCACCTATGGCTACTGTGTGGTATCAGTCATCTTCTTCCACTTCGTCATCAACGTGGGCATGACCATTGGTCTGGCGCCAGTGGTAGGTATACCGCTGCCTTTCTTCAGCTACGGCGGTTCCTCGCTGTGGTCGTTTACCATCCTGCTGTTTATTCTGCTGGCCATTGATGCGAACAGGAACAGAGAATTGGTGCGATAAGGTTAGCCTTATATCCTGGAGCAAAATTTTCAAGTCCGTGCAGAAGCATGCCTGCTGTACGGACTTCCTTTTTTATCCCGCTCTTCAACCAAAGGGGCCATACATTACAGAAAAGTAAAGCATACTTTCAAAGCACTTCTACCTCCAATAGTTTGGTCCTTTGAAAACGGCTGTTCACTAAATTGCTGTAGGCTGAAATAGCTTACTGAAAGCATATAACGTTAACATCTAGTAGTCCCCTCGCATACCAGTTACAGCAGCTAGAGACGAGTTACAGCCAACTTTAAAACCAAACAAAATGCCTAAGTATGTAATTGAAAGAGAAGTTCCGGGCGCTGGTAATCTAACGCAGGAGCAGTTACAGTCCATTTCACAGACTTCCTGTGGTGTCCTGGATAATATGGGCCCCAAAATACAGTGGGTACACAGTTATGTGACGGATGATAAGATCTATTGCATTTACAATGCGCCAGACGAAGAAACGGTGCGGGAACACGCAAAGCAAGGTGGTTTCCCGGCAAACTCTGTAAAAAGAGTGCATGCCATGATAGATCCGGTCACCGCAGAACAACCAGCTTAGTAAGCTTCAGTTCTGACAAGAGCTACTGTGACCCGCTATACAGGTATGTGTTAGCTGAGCACAGGTAGCAGGTATAGCTTTGTCTTATCTGCACGATAGTACTTCAGGCGCTATACCTGATCTTAGAGGTATAAGTCGGCTTGCTAATAACCTGCCCGGTCTTGGGATTTATAAAACGCACTTTCCCCCGCCTCAGTAGCTGCTCATAAGCCTCCTTGTAGTTCTCTAGAATATAATGGGTACCGATGCTGTGCATTTCGTGTACCTGCTGCACTGTACGGTTATTATAATCTGTTGCCCGTCGAGAAAGGTCTTGCACTAAATTAGCGATGGAGTACTTATAATGCTCCTGAAACAGGGACATCTGTTGATGCTGCAGGTTAGCTCCAAATAATGGCACGCCGTCTTCCTGGTAATCGCTGTATTGCGTCATGATGTCTTTGAGACGAGTATAGGCTTGCTCCACTTTAGAGGCAAATACCAGATAGCGACCCGTTTGCATCTTATCAGGCCTGTTAATTCTGAATCGGAAGGTATAGTAGCCTTTTTCTGCCAAAATGCTTTCAAAGCTGTCTAACAGGTATTCCTCTCTTCTTTCGATGTTCCTGTTCTTCTTCTGAAAATCTTTTAGCTGGCCAAGCCGCTCTCCGAATAACATACCCAATGTTTCATCAGTTTTTGCTTTTTTCAGAGCTACTTGCAGGTCCTGTGGCGTGAAATGCACGAACAGCCCCGCTTCCCCATGCTGCAGCAAATCACACAGTCCTTTAAGCGAAAAACCGCTTCTAAATGGATTCATAAAAGCAAAAGCAGCTGGCTCTTCGTCCAGCATTTGCCTTAGGTCTGCTTCTGCTGTTTCCTGACCCAAAAAGACCGGCGTGTGCTGCAACTCTGGGAAGTAAGGCAATTGCTCAACTTGCTCCTGCAATTGGCTCAAAGCAGCGGAGTCAGTATCGTAAAAGAAAGTCTTGACGGCTCTGTTCAAATCAGTCCGGGTACCTGTGCTTTTGTAAAGGAGTCTTAATATTTGAGCAGGAGGACTGGTGTTATTAAACGGGCAGCCATCTTGTCCGGCTTCAAAATCGAGGAAAAGGATTGGGATCCCTGTGTTAAGCGGGTGCTGTAGCATAGCCACTGCCCAGGCTTCAAAAGAACTCAATAATAGTTCTCCCCTGATATCAGCAACAGTCCGTTCTGTCTTAAAGAAGCTCTTACTCTCTGCTCCAGCCATGTGTGATCAGCTTACCCTCTACTGTTTGTTAACTTTCGAACCCTCACATACGGCAAACCTGCTTCTGCCGCTGTTTAGGACTCGGTTCCAGCAATTTTGTTGCCCGCCTGTTGCGCTATAATGCAAAAAGCCCCTGTAACTTCCGTTACAAGGGCTTTTTTCTTAAACTATAGTACCAGGAGCGGGAATCGAACCCGCACGAGCTTGCGCTCACAAGATTTTAAGTCTTGCGTGTCTACCAGTTCCACCATCCCGGCAACCTTCGGGCTGATCCCGAAGAAGTGACTTTAAAAAACAAAGACGTTGCTTATCACAACGTCTTTTATCTTCTTCATTTGAGCGGGAGACGAGGTTCGAACTCGCGACCTCGACCTTGGCAAGGTCGCGCTCTACCAACTGAGCTACTCCCGCTTTAGTCATTCCCTAAACCCCCTTAGCGATTTAGTGATACAAAGATATAGACAAAATTTCAGAAGTCAAGAGGCTGCACTAAAATTTTCCATCACTTTTTCTTTTCCTACTGATTTTCAGCGAGAAATTCAAAATATTTTAGCCTCCTGTCCCGCTATACCTTTCAGCGCACCATTTCGCCTT
>NZ_AKIS01000008.1:0-72221 GCF_000277005.1 Pontibacter sp. BAB1700
CAGTAGGCATAGAACAAGCAAGAACACTATTAACTCAAGAAATCCCCCGCTGCTTTTCAGTAGCGGGGGATTTTGCTAAACAGCAGCCAGCATCTGATCTCACAGTACTTGCTGTTTCCACTGAATTTACACCTGATTACATTGGTCCTTTTTAAGCTCTGAAGACCAGATGAACTCCATAAGAGCCAGAGACTAAACATGAAAATTTATACCCTATTGCTGGCGCTTTTGCTGGCATGTCCTGTTGCAACTGTTGCCCAGACTCAAGAAAGCAATCAGCCACTGTTCAACTTCAAACGCGGTGTTGGCCTTGTGACTCCGGACAGCTCCTTCTCGATCAACATGCGGTTTCGTGTGCAAAGCCGGGCCATGTATAACTCCATTGCAAAGGACGATTTTGGAGTGTCAGAATATGAAATGCGGGTGCGCCGTCTGCGTCTGCGCTTCGAGGGTTTTATGTACTCTCCCAAACTGACCTATAACATACAACTCTCTTTCTCGCGCGGCGACATGGACTGGAGCATGCGCGACCAATCCAACATCAACACCAGCCCTAATGTGGTGCGCGATGCCGTGGTATACTACCGGCCTAACGAAAACTGGCAATTCGCTTTCGGACAGACCAAACTTCCTGGCAACCGACAGCGTGTGATCTCTTCCGGTGATCAGCAGTTCATCGACCGCTCCATCGTGAATGTGGCCTTTAACGTTGACCGTGACTTTGGTTTTCAGGCGGTGTATAGCAATCAGTTCGGGGGTTTCCACTATATGCTCAAAGGTGCTCTGACGGCTGGTGAGGGTCGCAACGTGTTCTCGACTGACAAAGGTCTGGCCTATACCGGGCGCTTGGAGCTCCTACCCTTTGGCAAGTTCACCAACGGAGGCGATTATTTTGAAGGCGACCTGGAGCGTGAACCGACCCCAAAACTTTCCCTGGCAGGTGGTATGAGCCATAACGAAGGTGCCCGCCGCACGGGTGGCCAGATCGGTCGTGACCTGTACGAGCAGACGGACATTCAAACCTATATTTTTGATGGTCTGCTCAAGTACAGAGGGATGGCCCTTTATGCCGAATATATGGCGCGGGAGGCAGACAACCCGATCACGCTCAATGCTGCAGGCGATCGACGCCACATCCTGACCGGCCGTGGACAAAATTACCAGTTGAGCTATATCTTCCCGAACAATGTGGAGCTGGCAGGTCGCTACTCCCGCATAACACCCAACCAGGAAGTGCGCTCTCTGGAAAACACCGAAGAGGCCTACCTGGCGGGCGTAACCAAATACCTGCGGGCACACCGCCTTAAGTTACAGGCTAATGTGGGCTACCACTCCTTCAATCCTTTCCTGCCCGTGAACAACGACTATCACTGGACGACTGGTGTGCAGGTCGAACTGGGGATATAGGTCACGAACAGGTATAGCAGCCTTCGGCTAATTAAATTGCGTATTCAGGATAATGTATGGAACTTGCGAGCCCTAACACTTGCGTATGGAAGAACAGAAAAACAATCCCCTGCACGGCAAAACACTGGAGCGCATCCTGGTGCAGCTCGTAGACTATTATGGCTGGGAAGAGCTAGGTTATAAGATCAACATCAATAGTTTCAACAACAACCCGAGCATCAACTCCAGTTTAAAGTTTTGCGCAAAACACCCTGGGCAAGGCAGAAAGTAGAGGAGCTCTACATCAGAACCTTCAGCTAGGACCTTACGAAAGCGATCGATATGAAAGACTACAAAAAATATTATATCATTCCGGCTGCCCCTGAGGAGGTGTATGTGGCCCTGACCAACCCMAGCACTATTCAGCTATGGACAGGCGACCCGGCAGAGATGTCGACGGAGCCGGGCTCGGAGTTTTCGCTTTTTGAGGGTAACATCGTAGGCAGGAATCTGGAGTTTGAGGAAGGCAAAATGATCGTGCAGGAGTGGTATTTCGGCGAACAGACAGACAAGTCGATTGTCACCATTAAGCTGCACCCACACAAACATGGCACCTCCGCCGAGCTGCGCCACCTCAACATCCCTGACGAGGACTATGATGACATCGTGGAAGGCTGGAACGAAGCGTACTTCGGTGCCCTGATCGAGTTTTACGAGGATGAGTTTTAGGCTTTGAGTTTCCTAGAAGTATCCGGTATCCAGGTGGATGAAGACGGCCATACCGTGCTGCACGACATCAGCTTTGAGCAGGCGAGTACGAGAAAATTGCGATAGCAGGCGAAACCGGGTCCGGCAAAAGCACGCTGCTGCAAACCATTGCTGGATTGGTGCAGGCCAGCGCCGGTCAGATCACGTTTGAAGGCAAACGCGTGATCGGTCCGCACGACAAGCTGGTGCCGGGTCATGAAGGCATCGCCTATTTGTCGCAGCATTATGATTTGCCGCAATTTCTGAGAGTGGAGCAGGTGCTGCGCTACGCCAACATGCTGCAGGGCGACGAAGCCGAAACCTTGTACGAGGTATGCCGCATCAGTCATCTGAAGCAGCGCAAGACCAACCAGCTTTCAGGCGGGGAGCGGCAGCGCATTGCCCTGGCTCGCCTGCTCAGTACCTGGCCCAGTCTGCTGCTGCTCGACGAGCCTTACTCTAACCTCGACAAAGGCCACAAGGAATTACTCAAAGAGGTTATCCACGACATCACTGAGCGGCTTGCCATTACCTGCATCCTCATTTCCCACGACCCACACGACACACTCTCCTGGGCCGACCGCATTCTCGTGATCAAAGGCGGCCGGATCATCCAGCAAGGCACACCCGAGCAGGTATACCACCACCCGACCGATACTTATACCGCTGGTCTTTTCGGTAGCTTTAACCTGATCCCTGCTGAGGCGGCTTCTGAATTCGTAGCCAAGCTAGGTATAGCACTTCAGGGCCGTGACATACTGGTTCGTCCGGAACACATTCGGTTTGTAAGCGAAGCCGCTGGCTCTTTGACTGGCACCGTGCAAAAAATCACATTTTACGGTGGATTTTACGACGTGCAGATACAACTCTCGGGCACCAGCATCAATGTAAGAACACAAGCTATACCTGCCGCTACCGGCGAGAAGGTATACCTGACTGTTGACCGGGAGCAGATTAGTTTTGTCTGATCAGGAATAGCCTCAGTCTACCATACTCCCATTCGACATTTCCCGTTCGCGCAGTACCCGCGCAGTTACCAGCAGCTGCCCTACATGGCGCATGCTGTGTTCGGCGGCGTGAAAAAGCAGGCCCATCACCGTGGACTCTACCTGTGCACGTCCTACCCTTCGGCTTTCGGTCAGGGTGTTTTCATCAGTCTGCCGTAATTGGTCCATGGCCTTATCTACCTGCTCGTTAAACTTCTGCACCAGCGTTTCGGACTGCTTGTCCTCCCCTACCGGTTTGCCTTCGGCATACAGATAGGCCAGTTGGGGCTCGCTTAACTGCTCACCACGGGTATAGGCAAAGAGTCGCTCCAGTATGCCGGTGAGGTGCTGCAGGTGATAGCCCACCGAAGCCACTCCGGCAGGTCGCTCCCAGAGCAGGTCGTCCGGGAAGTCCTGCATAAAACTTCCGACTTCTTCGCGGGCCTGCAGCAGCGCATGGGCTACTGGCTGCAGCAAAGCAGGTACGTCAGGCAGCGGACCGCGCAGCCATACTTCAAGGTTTTTGGTCTGTGTCATAAAATTAGGTTTAGGGTATACTCCTTGGTTTAAGCAGCTGCGGCAGTTCTTCCCGACCTCAGCTCACACGCACGACAACCTTGCCGCGTGTTTTACGGGTCTCTACCTGCTGGTGCGCCCTGGCCATGTCTGCAAAGTCATATACGTGCGATACATGTGCCTGCAGCCGTCCCTGGCTCATCAGGTCGGCAATCTTAGCCATATCTTCGCCGCTGGAATGCACCAGGTAATTCTTTGCCTCAATGTTGCGCTCTTTTGCCAGCGCCTGCACCTGCTCCTTGGCACCCCCAAGTATGGAGACTGATCTTGCCGCCATCCTTCAGCGTCTGGAGGGAGCGGCGCGTGTTTTCCTCTCCGAGCGAGTCAAACACGATATCCATGTCCATCACCACGTCTTCTACCTTGAAATCGTGGTAGTCGATCTGCTCGTCAGCCCCCATGTTGCGTAGAAAATCGTGGTTCTCAGCTGAGGCCGTTCCGATTACGGAAGCGCCGAAATACTTGGCGATCTGCACCGCGAAATGGCCTACCCTCCCGCAGCGGCATGAATGAGCACACGTTGGCCAGGCTGAATACCGGCCTCGTGCACCAGCACCTGCCAGGCCGTGAGAGCCGCCAGGGTGGCAGCCGCTGCCTCGTGGTGCGGCACATTAGCCGGCTTATGCGCCAGATGTGCCTCTGGTGCCGCCACATACTCGGCATAGGCTTTTCCGTGTCCCGGGAAATTTACCATCCCGAACACTTCGTCACCAGGTTTAAAATACTGCACCTCTTCCCCTACTTCCACTACTTCACCCGAAATATCCCAACCCAGAATAACGGGCGGTGTCTCCTTCAGCTTGTCGTAAAGCGACTTGCCTTCCCTGGTTTTGGTATCGACAGGATTTATACTCAAAGCCCTGACTTTTACTAACACCTCGTTTTTATCTGGCTTGGGTCGGTCCGTTGCTTCCAATTGCAGTTTGTCTGGCCCTCCCGGTTCATGTAAAATGTATGCTTTCATAGTTTGAAAATCTTATCCTGTACCAAGATTATTTTAAACTGAAGCCAGAGCAAAAAGTTGTACCGACAGGTATAGGAGTCTCCGTAATGTACCTGACATTTGCAGCTGCAGCAGATTATACCTAATATGCATACGCAATAAACTCAATCAATAAACCTATGCCAGCATACATTATAGTAGAGGTGGAAGTAAAAGATCCTGCCACTTACGAAGAATACAAAAAACTAACACCGGGCTCCCTAAAACCATTTGACGGCAAGTTCATTGTGCGCGGTGGCGCTACGGAGCTACTGGAAGGTGAGCAGGAGCCACAGCGCATCGTGATCCTGGAATTCCCAACCATGGAAAAAGCCAAAGCCTGGTGGTCGTCAGAAGAATACGCCCCGGCCAAAGCCCTGCGCCAGAGCGCCTCCAGCACACGCATGATCGCGGTAGAGGGATTTTAAGCTTTTCCTGTCATTTCGACCTTTGGGAGAAATCTGAATCATGTCTCAGGCTTTGAAATCATTCAGATCTCTCCTATTGTCGGGATGACAGATTAAACAAATCGTTCCTTAGACTGAAATTGGAGGTAGAGACAGATTACGAATCTAACTTCTTTTTATCGCGCCGATTCAGATAGTCCAGCGCCTCTTTCACAGAGATAAGGTCGTTGCGGTCGTGGTAGCAGCGGATGCGCTCCATCTCACCGGCGATGAGCCCGGCGCGGGTGTCTTCGAGCTTGCCCTGCGAGTGGGTCACTTCCTCCTGCCAGGGCATGGGCTTGCCTGGCAGACTGTACAGGTATAGCGACGGGTGCTCTCGCAGTGCAGCTGTAATGGCTGTCATAAAAGCACGTGGCTGTTGGAACGGAGCAGCCGTTACCACCATTCTTTTATAGCCCTGCTCCCTGGCGTAACGCACCGCCGAAGTTGCCTCGATCAGGGTATGGAGCATCTCTGTATCTTCGGGCACGGGCGGTACAGGTATAATTTGCTCCGCTCCTATACCTAGCTTTTTCATCTCCTCTTTCCATACCTCAAATCCGGGGTAGCCGCTCATGGCTTTGGTTCCGAGGCAGAGCACCTTATCGGTGCGGCCGCTTTGCAAAAACTGATGGGCTGTTTCAAAGGCCGCCTGCTGATTGTCTTCGGTCTGGCCGAACAGAAACAAACCGTCTACCGGCTCTTCAGGTATTGTATCGCAAAGTGCGCGAATGATGAGTTCTTCTATCATAGCTCCGCTTATACGCAATGTAAATGGGCAAGGTATATCCCCACAAAATTGCCTAATTTTGTACATGATCAAAAAATACCTGCTACCTCTCACCATCCTTTTATTTAGCAGCATCCCTGCCATGAGCCAAAGCAAACCTGAAACGCCTGCCGTTGTGAAACCGGTAGAGCTGCAATTGAAAGGCTACAACAGCCGCGACATTGATCTGTTTGCCAGCGCCTTCAGCGACACCGTGAAGGTATACCGCCAGCCCGGCGTGCTCACCTACCAGGGCCGCGACGAACTGCACAAGCGCTACGACGCCATGTTCGCCAGCACCCCGGACCTGCACTGCGAGATCGTGAACCGTATTGTGGCAGGCGACGTGGTGATCGACCAGGAGAAGGTGCAGCGAAAAAAAGGTGAACCGCGCACCGACGCCATAGCCGTATACCGCGTAAAGGATGGCTTGATCGTAGAGGTGACTTTTATACCGCCTTACAATACCCAATAAATGACGAACCAGATAGACAGTATCATATTTGACCTGGACGGCACCCTCTGGGATGCTGCCCAGACCGTGGCCAAAGCATGGAGCGCCGCCCGCCAGAAAGTTGACTTTGAGATACAGGAGATCACACCTGACAAGATCCGCTCCATTGCCGGCACGCAGCACAACCTGATCTTTGATATGCTTTTCCCGCACCTGGACCAGGCTCAGCGCCAGGAACTGATGGAAGTGAGTGGTAAAGAAGAAATGGCCCATATCCGCGCGCATGGAGGCGACTTGTACGAGGGCCTGGAAGAAACCCTGCAGTACCTGCACGGCAAGTACCGCCTCTTTATCGTGAGCAATTGCCAGGACGGCTACATCGAGGCTTTTCTGGAGCGGCACGACCTGGGCAGGTACTTCGGTGACTTCGAGTGCTCCGGCCGTACTGGTGACCCGAAGGATGTGAACCTGAAAGCCATCGTGGAACGCAACAACCTGCAGGCACCTGTGTATGTAGGTGACACCCCCGGTGATCTGGATGCCGCCCGGAAAGCGGGCGTTCCGTTTATACACGCCGGTTACGGCTACCGCGAAGTGGATGAGTATGAGCACCGCCTGGAGCGCATCAATGATCTGACCACGCTTTTCTAGCAGCTCCGCTATGATCTATGAAGCCCAGCCTGAGGATATTGATGAGTTCTACGAGCTCTGGTGCCTGCTGCTCGATCTGCATCAGCCCACCATGCCGTATTCCGCTTTAAGCCGGGCAGCGAGCAGGCTCTGAAGGCAGAGCTGCTCCACCGCCTCAAGGACAAAAGCACCCGGGTGTTTGTGTACCAGGATGCGGATACCTGGGCAGGTATGCTGGTAGCCAGTCTACGGCCCGGCTCGGCAGGCTTCAAGCTATCCAGCAAAGGTTACATTGGCGAGACGGTGGTGTGTGCCGGATATCGGGGCAAAGGCATCGGCAAGGAATTGTTTGAGGCCGCCCGCAAATGGCTCAGCGACCGGGGAGCCGATCACCTCGAGCTCCAGGTGTCGGTGCAAAACCCGAGGCCATCCGCTTCTGGGAATCACTGGGCTTCACCCCCTCTACACAGCACATGGTGCTGCCTCTGCAGGAGCCGGGAAATTCGAGAAAAAACTAAGCCGGAACCGAAAACTGAAGCTGGGGCGCTTCGTAATGCTAAGAAGGTAACACCGCATGTTGCCTTCCCCCTAACAGCTTTCACTTACGATTACCATGGTTCTAAAATCACGCACCCTTGCGCCCTTTCTGGCGCTTTTATTGTTGCTCACAAGCGGCTGCGACAAAGAAAAAGAAGAAGAAATGCCGATCCCTGAGTCCCCTGTGTATAACAAAGAGGTGGCCTTCAAAATTTTTACGGAAACAGATTACAGTGAAACCCGCTGGCAGGACTCTAAATTGAACCTGACCCTCAGGCTGCGCCGCATCAGCACCACCCTGCCCAAAGACGAGATCGTACTGGACACTACCTTCGGTTGGATGCCATTCCAGGAGCTGCCCCTCAGAACTGCGCCCCTGCAGCTGGACCAACAACTGCGGGAAATTCATAAAGAGCAGGACCGGCTGGTGCTGGACGTAACCAAAACCGTATCCATCAACGGCTACGAAACAGTGTTTCACTACGACCAGACACTGGACCATGACAAGCGACAGGAGACAGTAGAAGTCAAACTCTAGTTAACTGGCACCTTAGCGCCGCAGTTCGTATACCTTGTCGTAGAGGGTTTCCGATACCTTACGGAAAACTGAAAAACCAGCTGCTGTGGATGCTCTATGCAGTTCGTGCTCGTGTCCGTCAATACCACGCTCTACCCGGTATATGTGCTCTTCCAAAACAGGCAATACTTTGGAAGAGCGCAGGCGCTGGTACTGTTCTTCGCTTACGATGCTGCTGTCTTTGGCTTCCGCTATCACCAGCACACCGTCTGCTTTGAGTACCTGGTAACATTCAGATAGCAGATCCTGTAGGCTGTCCCCCATGCAGTTCAAAGTTTCGATAAGCGTGATCAGGTCATACTCGTAAGCATACACCTGTTCTTCGGTGGCCCACTCAAAGTGCGCATTCACGATATGCTTCTCTTTGGCAAGCAGATTAGCCCGCTCTACAGAGGAGTTATACCTGTCATAACCCAGGAAGGTAGATTTAGGAAACACGCGAGCCATCACTAGCGTCGAAGCACCGTGGCGACCGCAGCCCAGGTCCGCTACCAGTATACCTGTTTCCAGTTTTTCAGAAAGTCCTTCCACAGCAGGAATCCAGTCATGCAGCAGACTAGCCAGGTACTCCTCACTGAAAAACCGCCCAGATACATCTTCAGGCAATAAGTTAATTCCTTTGGCGTGGCTACTTACTGTTGGCAGTATCATATCATGGGGTTTGCCATACTGGTCCCCATTTCCTTTCAGGAAACGGTTGCCTATGTAATGGGGGCTGGTTGGGTCGGTCAGCGCAATGGCATGCGCCTCGGGTAGGCAGAAAGTATCGGTCTCTGGTTCGTGCAGTAGGTAGCCATCTGCAGCAAGGCTGTCCACCCATCGCTTGACCAGTTTGATGCTGGCTCCGGCGCTTCGGGCAATCTGACCTACAGTCATAGGTCCTGCATTGACCATCGCTTTGTAAAGCCCCAGTTGACTGCCCAGAAAAGACATCCTGACTCGCTCGGCAGCGCTCAGGTCATCCAGTACGTGGTGTGCAAAATCCTCTACCCGCTCCGGCCTGACCTGCTCTCTATTAATTGTATTCTCTTTCATAGCAGTAGTGTTTAGTTTGAAGATAACACCTTAAAATTAAAACACTTACAATTGAAAGTATTGTATGAATTTCGGAATAATTTGTGCAGACTAGAAGTTTTTGCGAATCTCTAGTGGAGTCTGCCCGGTTTTGCGCTTGATGAAGTGGCTGAAATGGGACTGGTCCTCAAAATGCAGCGCATAGGCGATCTCAGCTATACTCATTTCTGTATGGCTGAGCAGCGTACGAGCTTCCTGTAAGAGCCGGTTTTGGATCATTTCGTGCGGGGGCTTGCCGGTGGTGCTTTTCACAACATCAGCCAGGTGCTTCGGTGTGATATTGAGTAAGCTGGCATACTGCTGCACCTCGTGCATTTCGCGGAAGTGCTCGTCAACCAGGTGCCGGAAGCCGCTTGTCAATTGCACGGCACGGGTAGCTTTCTCTTTGATGTAAACTGTGTACCTGGCTTTGTAGCAGTCACGGATGAGCAAGAGCAGGATATGAATATAATTTCGGATCAGTTGTGTTTTCTCCCTCGAATGGCCATTGTACACTTCTATGATATCCTCAAAAGACCGCTGCAACAGTTTGCTTTCGTATGAGGTGAGACTGATGACATGCTCAGCATCCAGATCAAAGAATGGAAATTGTTCTGACAGGGCTCCCTGCATGACTGGCTCCAGAAACTCCGTTGTAAATTCAATACAGAAGCCCCTGCAGTCTTTGATGTTAGTGGAAGCATAAAGCACATTGGCCGGCACAATGACCAGATCATGCGGCATGAGCCAGCGGTGCTTATCATCAAGGCGTATATCGTGGAGGCCATCGAGGAGGAGGTAGATCAGGTTAAAGTTTCTCCGCAAAGCTGGAATCCCCAGCTTTGGGTCAACATGTTGGTGCCTTTCCTCCATACGCCCTGGCAGGAACTGAAGGCCCGGATCATAGGGCCGTGTATCGTGGTTTATTTTTCTTTCAAAGGCAGCAATTGTTTCAAAGGTCAATATTTCATTTCTGGGCACAAATACCTTGTTAAATTTCCCTACATACCCTCCATCGTCTATTTCGCCCGTAATGTGAAGGATGCTCTCCCCGCCAATCGCTCTTTGTTCTCACTTGAGCCTGTTACTCACTGAAAACCGCAGGGTTTCTCTATTTATCATAACATCATTTCACCAAAAAAAGTAGCAATTTTTATACATTTAGTTAAAGCATAGATCCGCTTTTGGGTGAATCGCACTGAGACACTGATATAGGGCCATAAAGCGTAAGTTAACAAAACCTGTAGCAGAAAAGGGAGCAAATTAATTGCATCAAAATAGGGACAGAGCGAGCCAGCCAAATGCACCGGCCAGTGCCCTGCCAGAAGCGTAGGCAGCATATTGGCTGCCAGGATGGCCTTGTAGTTCTGGATGTTTGCCACTGATGCTGCCGCGATAATATTGAACAGGCAAATGGCATTGCCCAGTCCGGCACCACTCAGCTGCAGCGCCAGGAGCACATTGGGATTGAGCCCCAGCACCGCGGCCGTCTCGAGTTGCGAAGCCCCGAACACGACGTTGGAAATGGTGGTGCTGCCTGTGATGAAAGCACCCATAATGCCCACAAAAGGTGCAAACACGACATAGGCAGGCCCCAGGCCGCTTAGCATTTCAGAAATGTACCGAACCATGGAAGGCCGCGTGACACCTGAATGGATCATCAGTTGGGCAATGGCGATGGAAGGGAAAAGCACGGCAAACACGGCCAGCATCTTTTTGAGTGGCTCTGCCAGGTAGAGGGACTTACTCCGGCACAGCGCCGCAACCCCCAGCCCCACCGCTGCAAAAGGCAGCAAGGGGGAGGCAAGCGGCCTGATGGCAGCCCGTATACCTGTACCGAACATGTTTTCAAAGGCCAACTCCCAACCAAGCCAACTCCGCAACACAGGAGAGAGCTTTGGCAACAGCAGCATTATTGCGAGCAGCGCATAAGGTAACCAGGGCTTCAAATCGATCTTTACATTTTTCTGCCGCAGGTATAGCACTGACAGCCCCAGCATGGTCAGGGAAGCCAGTACGGTGGCTAGCTCGGCAGCCAGCCAGGCCAGCAGTAAAAAAGGCAAGGCAATGAACAGGTATAGCAACAACACCTGCCTGCGGTGCTTCAAGTCGCCATGGCTGCGTACCACCATCCGGAATACCAGCCAAAGGATCAGCAGCCCAACGAGCACATTGATACCTGCCGCCATCCAAGCGATATCGCGTATGGCAGCATCAGGCAGGCCCAGAGGAGCTTGCAGGCCTGTGAGCAAAGGTGTACCGACGGCCCCGAAAATAGCGAACAAGCCATCGAAAAGCAGCACCACCGCCACCGAAAGCACGGCATCAAAACCCAGGGCGATCAGTATAAGCGGCACAATGGCACCCGGCGTACCGAACCCAGCCACTCCCTCAAAAAAAGCTGTCAGTCCGATAGCCAGCAGAAAAAAGCGTAACTCTTTAGAAGGGTGTAATTGATCGAGCGAATGTGTGATCTGGTTGATCAGACCATTCCGGGACATGATGTTGTAAAGGAAGGTAGCACCCAGTACAATCATCAGGATATTGATGGTCGTGAGCAGCGACGCCCCCATTGCAGCCAGAAAATGTGCTGCCGTAGCGCCCCAGTAAAAGAACAGCACAGTCGTGAAGATCGCCCCAACTAGCACCGCCACCTTCACCCCTCTGGTAAGGGAGAGCACGACCAGCAGCAGAATAGGCAACAGGGAGAGCAGATAAGGCATCTTGTCGATCGATAGCGAAGGTAGAGAGGTATAGCTTAGGCCTTTACTTCATTTTCCAATTGCCGTCCTTGTTCAAAGTCAGCAATATTTTGCAAAGTAATGCCTGCTATGCTTTCAAGGGCGTTGCTGGTGAAGAAGGCCTGGTGTCCCGTGATCAGCACATTGTTGAACGAAAGCAGCCGCATGAACACGTCGTCCTGTATCACGCGGTCTGACAGATCTTCGAAGAAAAGATCGGCTTCCTCTTCGTACACATCGATGCCCAGGTATTTGATCTGACCACTCTTGAGTGCGGCAATGACAGCTTTGGTATCCACCAGGGCACCCCGGCTGGTGTTGATGAGCATCACACCCGGCTTCATTTGGGCGATGGTTTCTTTATTGATAATATGGTGGGTTTGCGGCGTAAGCGGACAGTGCAACGAGATAATGTCGGAGTTGGCGTAGAGGCTGCTCAGGTCGGTGAATTCTATACCTATCTCGTCAAATTCACCCCGCTTCTCAATGTCATAGCCCAGCACGCGGCAGCCAAAGCCCTTCAGAATTTTTGCTGTCACAAGCCCGATCTTTCCGAGTCCGATCAGGCCAACAGTCTTGCCATTGAGGTCGAAGCCCATCAGTCCGTTTAGCGCGAAGTTGCCTTCTTTCACGCGGTTGTAGGCGCGGTGAGTTTTGCGGTTGAGCGTCAGGATGAGCGCCAGGGTATGCTCTGCTACCGAGTAAGGCGAATAGGCTGGTACACGCACCACTTTCATACCCAGTTCTGCAGCTGCACCAAGGTCTACGTTATTGAAACCGGCACATCGCAGCGCAATCAATTTCACTCCCTGCTCTGCCAGTAACCGCAGCACTTCGGCATTGGCGGTGTCATTCACAAATATGCAGACAGCCCCATAGCCATTGGCCAGCACAGCGGTGTTCTTGTTAAGCGGTACCTCCAGATAGCTGAGTTTGTGCTGGTGCGATTTGTTTGCGGCATTAAAAAAAGTGCTGTCGTATACCTTGGAGCTGAAAAAGAGTACGTTCATATCGCGACGGTTTTGATAAGCAGGTATAAGACTATACGCAAAACCTCCGGTGGGTTATACCTGTTCTGTTGCCAGGTATAGCTTGCCACTCTGAGCGTACCTGACAATGCCTGTGTCCAGGAGTTCACGCAGCAATTCGGTTACCGAGTCGGTGTGCCTGGCTTCGAACTGCTGCACGAGCTCTTTCGGCAGCAGATTTTTGGACTGCACCACTTCCAGCAGCTTCTGCCGCAAAGCCTGCTGCTCCTCCCCTTCCCGCTCCTTCTTGCGCTGCGCCAGGCAGTAGTCGCAGATGCGGCAGCTCTTGTCACTGACTTCGGCAAAGTACTCCAGCAGCAACTGTGTGCGGCAGCGGTCGGTGGTCTCTACATAGTGGGCCATTTCCTGGGCCTGCTTCATGGCACGGTCGCGCAGTTGGTCCAGCTTTTTGTGGTTGAGCGGCAGGTTGGCGGCATCCAGGCGGGGCGCCGTGAAGACCAGCTGCGGTGCATCGTGCTGCGGTTCGTACACCAGTACCTGCAGCTTGTGCAGGTACTCGAGTTTGCGGCGCACTTCCTGTTCCGGTTTTTTGAGCTGTTCGGCCAGTTTGCGCTCCGATATCTTCACGAAGCCCGTAAAAGCCTCACCCCCATACATGCGCAGGATCAGGCGCAGCAGGGCGTCGTGCTCGGCATTGGCCACCTGGAACTCGTAAAGCGCCATGTTGTCGAGTAGCAGGTATAGCCGCGACGGGCTGTAATAAGCTTCGTTGAGCTGCACGTAGCCTTCTCCTTCCAGCCGCTTGATGGCGTGGTGGGTTTCGAGGGCCGACAGTTTATAGTTCTTGGAGAAAGCAGCCAGGTCGAAATCGAAACTGCCCATAAAGCCGCTGCCCACCGCAATCTGGTAATAATTGGCCAGACACTGGTATACCCGCCGGATCAGCTCCAGTGGCGGATGCGCCTCCTTCACTTTCTGCAGCAGGTCTTTGGTGTCGCTCGGGCCGTAAAGTAGCGTGGCATAAGCGTACTTTTCATCGCGACCGGCACGTCCTGCCTCCTGGTAGTAAGCCTCCAGGCTTTCCGGCAGATCAAGGTGCACCACCAGTCTTACATCGGGTTTATCGATGCCCATCCCGAAGGCGTTGGTTGCCACCATTACCCGCACCTTGTCCTCGATCCAGGCCTGCTGCGTCTTGTTGCGCTCCTCGAACTTCAATCCCGCATGGTAGGCTGCCGCAGGTATACGCCGGCTCTGCAGGAAGCGGGCGATCTCAACCGTCTGCCTCCGGCTGCGCACATACACAATGGACTGCCCCTGCATGCGCTGCAGGATCTCGAGCAGACGACCTACTTTGTCTTCGGTATAGAGGCATGAGTAAGACAGATTGGCCCGGGCAAAGCTCTTGACAAACACATTCTGCTTTTTGAAAGCCAGTTTCTCCTGTATATCGACGCGCACTTGCTCGGTGGCCGTGGCCGTGAGGGCCAGCACAGGTATAGCCGGCAGCGTTTCGCGCAGGGCGGCCAGTTCCAGGTATGGCGGGCGGAAATCGTAACCCCATTGCGAGATACAGTGCGCCTCGTCCACCGCCAGCAGGCTCACCTTCATCCGCTTCACCCGCTCCTGAAACAGGTCGGTCTGCAAACGCTCCGGAGACAGGTATAGGAACTTGATATTGCCATACACGCAGTTGTCCATCGCGATGTCGATCTCGCGGCGGTTCATCCCCGAGAAGATAGCTACAGCAGGTATACCGCGCTTCTTAAGCTGCTCCACCTGGTCCTTCATCAGCGCGATCAGCGGCGTGACCACGATACAGATTCCCTCCATGGCCATGGCCGGCACCTGAAAGCAGATCGACTTGCCCCCGCCCGTCGGTAATAGCGCCAGCGTATCCTGCCCATCCAGCACCGAGCGGATAATATCTTCCTGCAGCGGCCTGAATTGGTCGTAGCCCCAGTAGGTTTTAAGTATGTGGTGAATGTCTTGCAAGGGTGTGTGCTTTACAAAGGCGAAGATAAGGTATATCGGCTAAACTAGCTGCCAGGCCTGAGGCAGGACTTGGAAAAATACGGCGACAGGTATAAAAAAACCCGCCTCTATAGAGGCGGGTTTTTAAGTGCGGTATGTTTCAAATTAAGCAGCGGCAGACTGACCATCTTCACGGTCTTCGATCACCTTCTTCAGCTTATCGATCGCCTGTGCGGCACGCTCTTCGTCAAATCTATTGATGTTGAGCAGCATCTTCGTTTTCTCCTGGCGTGTGATTACCGGGTTGTTCAGCAGTCGGATGATTTCCTCTTTCTGCTTAGCCGATGCATAACGCACACCAGCTACCTGCTCATCAACCTCCGTCTTCTCAGCCACAGGAGTGGCAGAGGCGGCTTTCATGGTTGCTTTCTTCTCGGTTGGCACAGCTGGCTTAGCAGATGATTCGTTGCCGCCATAGTCCATTTCCTCTACCGGAGTTGGCTCGTAGCCGGCCGCGCGGATGATCCAGGCCAGAATATTACGGTATGCTTTACCAATAGCCCGGGTCTGCGCCATAGAGGCAATCGCAAATTCTTGGTAGTACTTCTTGCCCTGCTCTTTGTTGGAGCAAATCGCAAAACCGGCACCCACCACCTGCTGACTGCGTAGGTCTAGCAGGTTTACCTTCGCCTGGTATTTAATTTCCTCGTCGGTGCTGATGTTTACCACATGCTCTACTACCGGCAGGATACCCAGACGAGATCCGGCGTACTGCCAGCCTTCTACGTTCACGTACTCTTTCCCTTGTATATTTTGATATAACCTGTTCTCTTTTATAAACTTAGCCAGGTCAACAGCTAAGTGAAGCGTCTCATCAGATTTAGCTATATCATAGCTTTCAACCTCGGCTTCTTCTCCACTTTTGTCTCTTTATTCACTTGACTCATACTTTCGTTAGTTTTCATGTTTTAGTATATATATCAAACATACCTGCTCCTGAAATGGTGCAAAAAAACTAAAAAAAATATCCATTATAAACAATTGATAATCAGTTGTTTATAAAATAATTTTAGCCAGGTATATTTCCCCCGAAACCAGCCTCTGTTTTAGCACAAAAAGGCAAAGGGGGGATATATTGTACGTGAAAACTGCAATTGAGATAGTCGGGTGAACACGAAAGCCAGTCAAGACAGAGGGCATGGGAAATATTCGCCCAGGTGATGGTCGCTTATAGCACTGTAAACAGCGGATAAGGTATAGCTTAGGCCCTTACTTCCTGCACGATCAAGCCGTCTTTCATGATCAGGGTGCGGTCGGCCATGGTAGCCAGCTGCTCGTTGTGCGTCACGATCACGAAGGTCTGGTTGAACTCGTCGCGCAGCTTAAAGAAAATCTCGTGCAGCTCCTGGGCGTTTTTGGAGTCGAGGTTACCGCTGGCTCATCAGCGAAAATGATGCGGGGTGAGTTGATCAGGGCACGAGCCACTGCCGTGCGCTGCTGCTCCCCTCCCGACATTTCGGAGGGCTTGTGGTGCATGCGGTGGCTCAGGTTGAGCATACTCAGCAATTCGGCGGCCCGTTCAGTCACCTCCAACTCCGGACGACCGGCCAGAAAGCCCGGCAGGCAGGCATTTTCGAGGGCTGTAAACTCGGGCAGCAGGTTATGGAACTGGAAAATGAAGCCAATGTGCCGGTTACGGAAACGTGCCAGTTCAGTCGGATTGAGGCGGGAAATGTTCTTGTCATCGAACAGCACATCGCCGCTGTCAGCTGAGTCGAGCGTGCCCAGGATGTGCAGCAGCGTACTCTTGCCGGCACCGGAAGCACCTACAATAGAAACGACTTCTCCGGCATGGATGGTCAGGTCAATGCCTTTAAGGACTTCTAGCGAACCGTATTTTTTGTGAACGTTGACTACCTGCAGCACAGCTTAACGAATTGGTTTGAAAGTGTTGGACCTTCCAAAGCTACAAAACAAAAGGTATAAGTGCGGTACCTGCTCCCCAAAATTTAGCTTCAGCCTTCCGGTACGACCGGATCTAGGGGCTTGCTGTGCCTGTACTGCCCCCGGCACCAGCTGCCTTAGTTGAATCAGGCCGTTCGAGGACATCCTTGATGTATACTTCCTGCACGATCACCATGACGACTGCCAGCAACGGTGCTGCCAGAAAAAGTCCCAGCCCACCCTGCACGATGCCCAGCAGCACCTGGAAGAACAGCAATAGCGCCGGAGGCAGTGCCACTGTTTTCTGAAAGATAAGAGGCGTCAGCACATAGCCTTCTATACCCTGAATGATACTGTAGACCAGGAGTACCTGCAGCGCCATCTGCGGACTGTCCAGCAAGCCCAGCAGGATGGGTGGCACCCCCGCTATGATAGGCCCTATGTTCGGAATAAAAGCAAAGAAAAAAAGCCAGCAGCGCCATCAGCAGTGCCAGTTCCAGCCCTATGATCGTAAAGCCCAGCCATACTGTCACTCCAATAAGGCACATGGCCAGAAACATGCCCCAAAGCCACTGCCGCAGGGTATCGTAGCACAGGCTGAGCACCTCGTATACCCGGTTGCGCCTCATGACCGGAAAGAGCTTCACAAAGCCTTTGGTGTAGAGCAGCGGGTTTGCCGCCAGAAACAAGCCTGTGATCAGAACGATCAGTAAGTCAGTAAAAATGCTCAGCGTGGAAGTGAACATATTGGTGACGCGAGAGAAGATGGCTTTAGACTCCGGTATCATCTTGCCCGTTCCATTTTCCACCTCGTGGAGCACCTGCTCGCCCCATGTGGTCTCCCGCAGTTTATCTTTCAGATCTTCCCAGGCCTGAGGTATGGAATCGCCCATTTCATTGACCTGCTCCCCGACCGTGGGTGCCACAATGAAGCCCAGGCCGACCAGCATCCCAAAAAGCAAAATGGTTACAATAGTCAGGCTGAGTCCCCTTCCAAAGCCTGTTTTAGCGCTCACCCACTCTGACAGGCTCGTGAAAAGCACCGCCAGCAGTATACCTGCGAACACCAGCAGTAGAAAATGCGTGAGCTGTATGAACAGGTAAAAGGCTGCCGCCACCAGAAAGAAAATAAAAGCGGCCAGTGCAATTCGGCGAGCATATGTGTAGATGTCTTGCATGTAGCGTTTCTGAGGAATGCAATGTATCCATATCGGATTATGTATATTACTCAGAAACTATATCCATCGTTGCAAAGCAATCATTTGGGAATCTTTATTTATGAACACACCAGCATTGCTCACAATGGTAAAAACATTGCAATTATCTGTTTCCGATAAACGCAACTTTATACATAGCATCATAATTTCCTAAGCAGAGGTATGGCAGCAACACAAGGTTCCTGAGAAGGAAAAAGCTGCTAAACTGAGTTGACAAGTACTAAGCTTATAAAATCCGGCCTGCCACCCTATCCTCTTTGCTGATAGAAAAGAAGGTTCGTCCTTAATTGGCAAAAGGTATAAAGCACAAACAGTGAAAATTATAGCAATCATTATAAAAGAATAGTTATATTTACATATTCTAATCGCCTCCACTGCATTAGAGTGCATTGCCAAAAACTGGATGAACCTACCAGGTTGCCTAATTTCAGTTTACGCTTGCAATCGCTATCCTCTGTCTGCAGAGACCAGATAAGGTAAAGGAGATTTTACGAAGCAGTATACATTATACACGTTGTACCTTATGCCTACTATCACATTAGAAACGGTTATCGATGCCCCAATATCCATTTGCTTCGACTTATCCAGAAGTATAGACCTGCACGCTATCTCGACTCGTCATTCCGGCCAGCAAGCCATTGCCGGTGTTACAACTGGTCTGATAGGCTACAACGAAACAGTTACGTGGAGAGCGAAGCATTTTTTCCTTTGGCTTAACATAACCAGCCGGATCACGATTTTTGATCAGCCCCGCTACTTCGCCGAAGAGATGGAAAAGCGTTCCTTTATAAAATTCAAGCACGAACGCTATTTTGAGGAAACTGCTGAAGGCTCCATCATGGTTGATGTCTTTAATTACATATCTCCTTTCGGAGCATTGGGAATCATGTTAGATAGGCTGTTTCTTCAAAAATATATTACCGCTCTGCTCCAGAAGAAAAATAGAGTAATTAAACATTTTGCTGAGACAGGCAGGTGGAAATCTGTATTAAAAGGGTATTCTGACACTCCCCGGTCTTATCAGTCTAAACCTGACAGGCAAGTGTTAGCGCATGCCTGATCCCAGGTGCACATGAGTAGGATAATCCCCGAACATTAGACACCTCTCTTCATTTAGGTATGTAATTGCTTACAAGGCTGCACCTGAGGATCCCGTCTGATAGCATGTAGCGTCTTGGCCAGCCATAGCGCTGTGCACTTCCGTTTATATTTTAAAAACCTATTACTTGAATTTAAGCCGATAAACGATTACTTTCGTGCGACCATTAAATTGAAAGCATGAACATACACGAATATCAGGCTAAAGAAATTCTGAAAAGCTACGGCGTTCGCATACAGGAGGGCATCGTGGCAGATACGCCAGACCAGGCTGTAAAAGCGGCAATGAAACTGACCGAGGAAACCGGTACAGGCTGGCACGTGATCAAAGCGCAAATTCATGCGGGTGGCCGTGGTAAAGGCGGTGGCGTGAAACTGGCGAAGAACCTGGATCAGGTGAAGCAGATCGCAAACGACATCCTGGGCATGACCCTGGTAACGCACCAAACTGGTCCTGAGGGCAAACTGGTACAGAAAGTACTTGTAGCGCAGGACGTATACTACCCTGGCGAATCTGATCCGAAGGAGTACTACCTGAGCATCCTGCTGGACCGCGCCAAAGGCCGCAACGTGATCATGGCCTCTACTGAAGGTGGTATGGACATCGAAGAGGTGGCTGAGAAAACTCCTGAGAAGATTATCAAAGAGTGGATCGACCCGGCTATCGGCTTGCGTCCATTCCAGGCAAATAAAATAGCTTTTGCATTCGGTCTGCAAGGCGAGGCTTTCAAAGAGATGGTGAAGTTCATCACCAACCTTTATAAAGCTTATGTGGAGACAGACTCTTCTATGTTTGAGATCAACCCTGTGTTGAAAACTTCAGACAACAAGATTCTGGCTGTTGACGCGAAAGTTGACCTGGATGACAACGCCCTGTTCCGTCACAAGAACCTGGCTGCCTGCGCGACATCACGGAAGAAGATCCGTTGGAAGTAGAGGCAAGCGAGTCGAACCTGAACTATGTGAAGCTGGACGGTAACGTTGGCTGTATGGTAAATGGTGCCGGCCTTGCGATGGCAACCATGGACATCATCAAGCTTTCTGGCGGTGAGCCTGCTAACTTCCTGGACGTAGGGGGTGGGGCAAACGCACAGACGGTTGAGGCTGGTTTCCGCATCATCCTGAAAGACCCGAACGTGAAGGCTATCCTGATCAACATCTTCGGCGGTATCGTTCGTTGCGACCGTGTTGCCAATGGTGTAGTGGAGGCTTACAAGAACATCGGTGACATCAGCGTGCCAATCATCGTTCGTCTGCAGGGAACCAACGCCGAAGAAGGCGCCCGCATTATCGACGAGTCTGGCCTGAAAGTATACTCTGCCGTAGCATTGAAAGAAGCTGCTGAGAAAGTGAAGCAGGTATTGGCTGAAGTAGGAGCTTAATTCCTATAGCACATAAAACAGAAAGGGCTGCCATCACTGGCAGCCCTTTCTGTTTTTATACAATCTCTAACTCTACATTGATGTTGCCCCGCGTACCGATCGAGTAGGGGCATACCTCATGTGCTTCGTCCACGAGCTCTTTTGCTTTGTCCTTTTCAAGTCCCTGCAAGTGCACCTCCAGCTTCACTCCCAGTCCGTATTTACCTTCTTCTGACTTGAGCAGATCCACATGTGCTTTCACAGTAGATTCGGGATTAAGGCGGATGTGATGCTTACCGGCAACCAGCAGTAAAGCGCTTTGGAAGCAGGCCGCATAGCCCGCCGCAAATAACTGCTCTGGGTTGGACTTTCCCTTCTCCCCTCCCAAGCCCTCAGGTAATGAGAGTGGCATATCAATAACTCCGTCAGACGACGTCACATGGCCTCGGCGGCCTCCTGTAGCAGTTACCTCTGCCGTATATACTTTTTCCATAGCTTTCTGATTCTGTTTGCTTGATCCTAAGTATTATTTAGTAACTCCCAATTTATCCATATTGTTTTAGGTATGAACTAATTATGTATTTATATCAATGCTAAACCTGCTGGATCTGCTTTTCTGAATTATAATTATTGATCCTAAAATTTCCTTTTTAGCGCATTGTTCCTATTTTTGCAACACGGAGAGCACCCGTAGTTCAACTGGATAGAATATCGGATTTCGGCTCCGAGGGTTAGGGGTTCGAATCCTCTCGGGTGCACATTACAATTTAGAGCGCCAGCTACTGCAGAAGTGGCTGGCGCTTTTTTGTTGAATACAGAATTGAGTGCCGCTATAGGAAATAGCTATTTACAGAAGAGATAGCAAGTGCGATGACATAGATCAGGAGCAACCATCTGAAAAGCCTCTTCCTGCTAATGTATCGCTTCAGGATCGGGTAAAATAAGAAGTAGGCAAAGCCTGTTACTACTAGTATATAGAGAAGCGCTTTTAACACTTTTTAAAGTAAAATGGTAAGATCACATTTGGAGTGATCAGAGAAAAACATAGAATACCAAAGTTAAGAAATCAAGCCAGTTGACAGAACTTTGTAGGACAGAAAATTATAACCCTTGGAAGAGCCTATGAAAAAACCAGGTCCACAGCAGCATGAACTGTTGCGCGCACTCACGCTGAAAGACGCAGTGGGTGTCGGCTTGGGCGCGATAATAGGTGCGGGTATATTTGTGGTGACAGGTGTGGCCGCAGGTATAGCCGGTCCGGCTTTCCTTGTCGGGTTACTTTTTGCCGGAATCATCGCTGCCTTCAATGGCCTGTCTTCAGCACAACTGGCGGCGATATACCCACAGTCGGGTGGCACTTACGAGTACGGTTACCGATTGCTAAACCCGGCTTTTGGCTTTTCGGCCGGATGGATGTTCCTGATCAGCAAGCTTTCGGCGGCAGGGGTCGTGGCCATTGGGTTTGGGAGCTACTTTTACCAGCTTGTTCCGATCCACTCTCCCCTTGCGCTCTCACTGGCGGCTGTGGTGTTCCTGACGCTTGCCAATTACTTCGGAATTAAGAAAGCCGGTATGCTGAACCTGGCGATCGTATCCTTCACCCTGCTTGCCTTACTATACCTGGTTTTCAGCGGAGCGCCTGCTATGGAACAGGAAAACTTTCAGCCTTTTGCGCCATTTGGTATGGCAGGTATAGCAGAAGCTTCGGCATTGCTCTTTTTTGCCTTCACTGGATATGCCCGCATTGCCACGCTGGCCGAAGAAGTACAGGAACCCCACAAAACAATTCCCCGCGCCGTTATCATCACCATTGTTTCGGCTATATTATTGTATGCGGCTGTGTCGCTGGTAGCGGTAGGCGTGATCGGGACAGAAAGCATGGCAGGTAGCAAATCGCCGCTACAGGTGGCTGCCGCTTCGCTCAACACTCCTGCCATTCGACCTATCATCACTTTGGGTGTGCATCCACCGCCATGCTCGGCGTACTGCTGAGTCAGATATTAGGTATAAGCCGGATGCTGCTGGCTATGGGCCGCCGCCATGATTTACCGCCTGTATTTGAGCGCGTGCATGCCCGTTACCGGGTACCGCACGTGGGCATTTTCCTTACAGGGGCCATCATTCTTTTGCTCACAATCGCGGGCTCCTTTGAATTTATTCTGCGCTCGGCTTCCTTCACAATTCTGCTCTACTACAGCATTACCAATATAGCCGCCCTGCGCCAACCTGCCGACGAACAGTTGTATGGTAAAATTATTCCTGTGCTGGGTTTGATTGGCTGCCTAGCTATGTCTGTATCTTTACCTTTAGCAGTGATTCTTTCAGGCATAGGCCTGCTTGGGGTCGGCTTTGCACTTCGGTTCGTTTTTCACAAAGTATACGATAAGTGATTTGCATTAAAATACTTTTGAGCTCAGGCATAACTCCTGCAAAAGAAATGAAACTATAATGCCTGAAACAGTATTGCAGCAATGCAGCGTTTTTGCTATGTTGCATAAAATTTTCGGGGTGTAGCGTAGCCTGGTATCGCGCCAGCATGGGGTGCTGGAGGTCGTGGGTTCGAATCCCGCCACTCCGACGAAAGAGAAGTCTTCTATGCTATAGAAGGCTTCTCATTTCTAGTATAGGCTGAAGCTACTTAGGATGGAATTTCACTCACCAGCCTTTCTATACCTTTTTCAATCTGCTCCCGCAGTTTTTCAGGTTTATCAGAAATAACACGCTCAGCCGTACCCTGCCATACCAGTTCGTTCTGCACAGGATCAACCAGGTGTACCGATACCGTGCCCACGCTGTAGCGCCCGACTTCTACCTCCCTGCTCTGCCAGGTATAGCGTCGCTGTCCTATGTAGCGGGGCGGGTCAGATATGATATCCGTTTCCCTGGTTTGTACCTGCCTGTCTACCACTATACCCAGGTTGATGAGGAGGTCGGCTTCTTCTGTCGTCGGTGCCTGCTTCAGGCCGCGAAGTTCCAGCTGTCGGGCCAATTCCTGCTTCAGGAAGTGTACATGCCCCTGATAATCTCGTCCCGTCTTCTCTAAGTCGGTATCTACATCCATGAAGGCAAACTGACGGTAAGTGCTCAAACCGAAACCGGGTGCCGGCTCAGAGTGGATACTGGTGGAAGAGCTACATCCCGTGAACAGCCAGAGCAAAAGACAAGCAGTACTTAATATTAGTTTTCTCATTTCCGAAAGTTCTTAGATCATCACACAGGAAATAATCTATATACGTGAGCAGTAATCTGAGAAGTATGCGTTGATTGCGATTTTTATATTTAACTTAGCACCTAACCTGCTACTACAACTATTCCGCGATGTAAAATATCAGCATCGTTTAAACCATACGTCCACAAGCTACGTTTTGCCCTCCATGAACACAACGGCACAAGTACTCGAAAAAAACAAGGAACGCATCCTGGAAAAGTGGATGCAAAATCAATTGTCGGATGCGTCACTCCGTGATGATCTGATGACAAGTGATGAACTACAGCGTCAATCAAAAGAGATGCTCGACGGTCTGCTCAGAGCAGTTTCTAAAGGAAATCACGATAACATCTACGACACGGAGTTTGAGCAGGTAACTGACACGCTCCGCGATATTTCTATTACCAGAGCAAGACAGGGATTTAGTCCGCGTGAAACCGGAACCTATGTGCTAAGCCTGAAGCAGGCATTGATTGAAGTACTGGTTGAGCAGCGTCAGGATGACACCAGCACGCTCTACATGGAGATTATGCAGCTCAACACGCTGCTTGACAACCTGAGCATCGTTACTTTCGAGACGTTTATCAAAGGTCGCGAAGAAGTTATCCTGCGTCAAACAGACGAAATCAGTGAGATATCGACGCCGGTAATTCGTGTATGGGACGGTATACTGGCCCTACCGATTATAGGCACCTTGGACAGCGCCCGCACCCAAATAGTGATGGAAAACCTGTTGCAGGAAATCGTGAATACAGGCAGCAACATCGCCATTCTCGACATTTCCGGAGTACCTGCCGTTGACTCGTTGGTAGCACAACACCTGATCAAAACGGTAAGTGCGACCCGCCTGATGGGTGCTGAGTGCATCATTAGTGGTATACGCGCTGAAATAGCGCAAACCATCGTGCATCTGGGCATCGACCTGTCTAACATCAAAACAAAAGCCAGCCTAGCTAGCGCATTGCAGCTTGCCTTCAGCATGACGAACCTCGAAGTGCGCCGCAACGATAAAAATAAAGGCTTAAACATAATGCGCTAACACTATGGAAAGGATACCAATACTCAAAATGGGCCCTTTCCTGCTGGTTACCATTCAGATCGACCTCTACGACAGGCTGGCCCTGACATTGGAGAACGACCTGATCAACATGGTAAGCCAGACGGGAGCACGGGGTGTACTGATCGACATTTCAGCTGTCAGCATTGTCGACTCTTTCATGGGTCGCATCTTAGGCAACATTGCCTCCATGTCGCGCATCATGGATGCTGAAACGGTGGTGGTGGGTATGCAGCCTGCTGTGGCCATCACACTTGTAGAACTAGGCTTGACACTGCAGGGTGTACACACTGCCCTGAACGTGGAAAAAGGCATGGAGCTGCTCAACACAAAACTGATCGGTAACCTAGAGCAGGACGAGGAAGAGGAGGAAGATCAGAATGATCGTAATGACTAAAGACACGATGGAGATCGTGCGGGAACAGGATGTGGTCCCCTTTCGGAACCGCGTCCGGGAGTTTAGCACGCGCATCGGTATGAGCTTAGTGAACCAGACGAAACTGATTACTGCAGCAAGCGAACTGGTGCGTAACATGCTCAAGTACGCCAGCGGCGGCAAAGTAATCCTCGAAATAATCAGCCACAATGCCAAAACCGGCGTAAGACTTACCTTCAAAGACGAAGGTCCAGGTATAGCCGACATAGCTTTAGCCATGCGCGACGGCTTCTCTACTGGCAGAAGCCTTGGTCTTGGTCTGCCCGGCGCTAAACGATTAGTCAACGAATTCGACCTTAAGAGTAATCCGGGAGAAGGCACAACTGTTACTGTCATCCACTGGAAACATGGACGTTAATCAACATTACCGCTTCGTAGTACCTGACCGCAGCTACGCTAGCCTCACCAAAAAAGACATCACCCGACTTGCTGAAAGCTTTGCCTTACCGGAAGGTGCTGTAGGCAAAGTCAACATTATTGTGTCGGAGATGCTCTCCAACCTGGAAAAGCACACGACGCACGGTGGAGAGCTGCTGGTTAAGGCCATCGGCAAACCTATTTATGGCATTGAGATCATATGTCTGGACAACGGGCCCGGTATGAGCGATCCCGGTCGCATGCTGGAGGATGGCGTGTCCACATTCGGGTCGGCAGGTGAAGGTCTCGGGGCCATTCAGCGGCAGTCTGATGTGTTCGATATCTACTCACTGCCCCAGGTTGGCACTGTGATCTTAGCGCAGGTATACAAATCGAACCGATCTATACCTCCTGTCCGGCGCTACGACATCGGCAACATCATGGTACCCAAACCGAAAGAGATAGACTGTGGCGATGGGTATGCAGTCATTCATCATGAACGGGGAGCTTACCTGCTGGCACTCGATGGGCTTGGGCATGGCACACATGCGCAGGAGGCTGCACAGCTGGCCGTTAAGACGTACTGTGACAAACCGATACCCGACCCAGCTTTGGCCTTGCAGGTCATCCATACGAGCATCCGACGCACACGAGGCGCAGTGGGTTTTGCAGCCAACATCGATCTCAGTCAGAACAGGTTCAGTTACTGCGGCATTGGCAACATAGCCGGTAAACTTTACTCTACGGAAAGCCCGCTGGGCAACATGCCTTATAAGAATGTGATTTCGTACAACGGTATACTCGGGCACAATATCCCGGGGACTTTCAATAATCAGCACCTCGATTGGAACCGTAACAAGATACTGATTGTGCACAGCGACGGACTGAAATCACGCTGGGACCTGAGCCGCTACCCTAATTTGAGCCGGCACTTACCTACCACTATTGCGGCTGTACTTTACAAAGACCATAGCCGACAGACTGATGATACGCTCGTTCTTGTATGTAAAGCAAAGCCATAGCGCATGCCGAAGAGTCTTCTTAAAATAAATATTTCCAATGAACTGGATGTAGTGCTGGCCTACAAGCGGGCAATGCAGCTATCTGAAAAAACAGGTATGGCGCAGGCCAACCAAACCAAGTTTGCGACGGCCGTATCGGAAATATGCCGCAATGTGGTGGAGCATGTCGGCAACGGGACTATTCAGTTTGGCATTATCGAGGAGAAAGGACACAATTTCCTGGAGGCCAAAGTGTCGGACCGAGGAAGAGGCATTGGAAACCTGGATCAAATCTATGAACGGGCCAGCTACGGAAGCAATGTCACAGGCCGCGGCATGGGCATTGTAAACTCACGCAAGCTGGTCGATTTTTTCGACATCAAGTCTGAGCACGAGCAAGGTACCAGCGTCACCCTTCGCAAGCGCATTCCGGCCCAGTCCCCTGTGTTTACCAAAAGCCTGCAAGAACTTTGGCTGCGCGAGTTCAACGACGAAGAAGGAATATCCCCTTATGCAGAGATCAAAAAGCAGAACATGCAGCAGCTTGAATTGCTGGAGAAGCTGCGACTGCGCAATCTGGAGGCAGAGCAGCAACTACAGGAAATCAGAAGGCTGAACCTGCAGCTGCAGCAGTCCAACTTCGAAATTCAGTCACTCTCGGAGGAGCGTGAGCGCCGCAACCTGGAACTACAGCAAGCCAACGCAGACCTGGATGCCTTTGCCCATACCGTATCGCACGACCTGCGTGCTCCCTTGCAGAACATTGGGGGCATTATCAATTTCATGGAAAACAGTTTGCGGAACGGCAATAGCGAAGACGCCGCTTCTCTGCTGCCGATGCTGCGTGAGCAGGCCAGCAAAATGGACAAACTGATCACAGGTATACTGGCCTATTCACTTGCCGGCCACCACAGCCTGCACCGCCAGATTGTACCCCTGCGGTCTGTGCTGCAAAAGGTGTTGGAATCGCTTTATGTACCAGCGACTTTCAAAATCATATTCCCTGAAAACCTGCCCACGCTCTATACCCAAGAGATCTACCTGTACCAAATATTCAGCAACCTGCTAGGTAATGCCGTAAAGTACCACGACAGACCCGAAGAAGCCGAGATAGCAGTACAGTATGATTTGAAGTCTGAGTTTATTTACATAGCCGTGCAGGACAATGGCCCAGGTATAGCCCCCGAGGATCAGGAGCAGATATTCAGAAAATACGAAGCACTCGGCCACAACCTGACACGCCCCGACAGTTCGGGTTTGGGCCTGGCTATTGTGAAGCGCATACTGGAAGAAAAACAGGGTGACGTATGGGTAGAGTCAACAGGGCGGGGCACTCGCTTCGTATTCTCGTGGCCAGCCAGCGAAATCGTCACTGAACCGGAAGAAGCCGAATAAACAAGAAAGCCTGTATACTTTGCGGTATACAGGCTTTCTCGTTTAGGGCAAGTCCCTCTACTTTTTGCGATTCTGGAAAAACTCAGCCAGTATCTCTTTCACGTCATGGTTAGTCAAGGCTTTGGAGTAGTGCTTCTTCACTTTCTTAAAGCTCTTGATACGCTCCAGGTCATAAAAGCTTGCTGAAGAGGTTAGCATCAGGATGATCACATGATCACCGGCATCAAGGCCTTTGCGCTGGTATTCTTCCAGAAACTCAAAGCCATCCATAGTTGGCATTTTGATGTCGAGGAAGATGAGGTCAGGGCATTTGAAAGCTCCATCAGGTTGATCGCCACAAGCCTTGCTCAGATAGTCAATTGCTTCTTTCCCGTTTTTCAACACCAGGATTTCTTTTGCTACCTTCATGTCCCTCAGCAGTCGCTGATTCAGGTAGTTTGTGGTGTCGTCATCGTCTACCAGCAGCACTAGGTCAAGCACTTCAGATGCTTCCTTCATAGTCAGTTCTCTTATCTCTCTTAATTCAACGGTAGGGTACAAATTATACTCCCGGATGCGCTATTACCCAGTTGAGCTTCTAACACATTGTAAACAATTAATGTTCAATATTGCCACTCTTTATGGTTTATACCCCCGTAAGACAAAAGCAATACAGGATATGCTACACCACAGCGCCGCAAAAATACATTTTTGGTTGTAAAATTTAAAGCTTATTTGGCTGTTATCTTTGTTAAATTTTCAGCCTTCGCACCACCTCTAACCTGCACGTTGCTTCTTTTATTTTTCTTTCTGTTTTTGCCACGCCACATCACAATACCTGTTACCCACAGGGTGGCCGGCATTAGTCCCAAAAAGAACCAAAGTATCCGGGTAATCCAGCCTCCTATTTCGCCAAAGTGTATCGGCACAAACCAGTTGCGCGTAAGCTGACGGCCTATGGGAGCTGTGTGCGGATTGTATTCATACACAATAGCGCCCGTGTACTGATCCAGGTATACCATCGGCCGATCCTGTGGGCCTGCTTCCAGATCCGAGGTGGCCAGGTATGTCAGGTTGAGTGTCCCTGCACTGTCGGGGGCCATCACGAGGGTACGCCTGACGTAGCCCGGGTATAAGTCATCCATGCGGTCGATTGCCTGGTACACGCTAAGTGGTGCTATACCTTGAGTTGGCTGAGATGATTGCAGTGCTTTGACAAAAGGCGTAGGCTCTTTAGCAAAGGTCAGTTTGTCCACCACTGCCTGGGTCTTTTCCTGAAAGCCAAAATACACGCCGGTGACAGCAGCCAAAAAAAGCGGTATGCTGAAGTAAAAGCCAAACACGTTGTGCAGATCGTAATTGCGTCTTTTGAAAGAGGCGTTGGCCTTCAGGCCCAGGCCGTCTTTCAGGTTTCTTTTCTTGCGCGGCATCCACAGGTATAGCCCTGTGGTTAGTAGCACAAAGGCCAGCAACAATGCACTTATACCTGTGATCAAAGCGCCGGTATCTCCTATGGTTAGCTGGCGGTGCATCTCCAGTACAGTATCCATTACGCCCCGTCGCTTTTCGAGCTGTCCTACGTAGTTGCCAGTCGCGGCGTCAAAAAACAGAAACTGCTTGTTGCCTTTCACCTTGACGATGTAGTTCTCCAACTCTCTTACCGGAAAAAAAATATTGGTTACGGGGGCGCCAAACTGCTCTTCGGCCTTGCTGACAACCAGGCGCACGTCCACTGTCACTGCCCCCGGGTCTGAGCTTTTGTACTGCTCAGGGTATAGCGCGACCGTTAGCTCAGGCTGGAAAACATAAAGCGAGCCCGTCAAGCCAACAAAGGCCAGTACGGCGCCCGCTGTCAGGCCGATCCAGAGGTGTAGCTGAAGAAGAAGTTTACGCATGTACCTGAACTTGAAATCGGCGGCATCGCCCTTTGCAGAGCAATACCGCCGATATACTTATTATCTATGTTTCTATCAATTAAAATCTCACGCCAACGGTGCCCTGCACTGCAGTAGGTGCACCCGGCATGATCACGGTTGCTGACTGAGATCCCTCGTAGTATTTCACGTTGGTCAGGTTCTTCACGTTCAGGGCCGCATGGAAACGCTTGCTGTTGTAGAACATGGTGGCGTCGTACCGGGTATAGCCTGGCAGCATAAAGCTGTTGGCATCGTCTACCGGACGGTCCTCTACATACGTAAAGCCACCGCCAATGCCCAGGCCTTTCAACAGGCCGTCCTGTAATTCGTAGGTTGTCCAAAGGCTGCCATTGTTATACCCCACTCCTCTGAAGCGTCGACCTACCGTGCGTCTTGGATCGTCTGCACTCAACGCATCTTTCGTTACACGGGCATCAGTATAGGTATAAGTAGCGATCACATTCAGGCCAGGTAGTACCTCACCGGTAATATCGGTTTCTACACCTTTGCTCTGCACTTCACCTAATTGCACACTAGCGCCACTTTGTGTCGGGTGCGGTACCACCACGTTCTGGCGTGTGATATCGAAGTAAGCAGCCGTCAGGTTCACGCGGTCGTTCAACAAACCGATTTTGGTACCGGCTTCATACTGCACAGAAGTGATCGGTCTAAAGGCCTCTCCTTCCAAGGTCTGGCCTATACCTGGCTGGAAGCCTTTTGAGTAGTTGGCATACACTGAAACCGGCCCGTACACCTCATACAGCACGCCCAGTCTTGGGTTGAAGGCCTTGTTGCTTTGCTTTGTGGTTTCGTCTTTCATCCGGTTTTCTTTCTCCTGCTCCCAGATGTCATAGCGACCGCCCAGCAGCACTTTCAGGCGCTGGTTGATGGTGATAAAATCCTGCAGGTAGAAACCCAGCACATCCACACGATCCTGGTAGTCTTGCGAGTAAGTCAGTAGCGAATAGTCCTTCGGCTTAAGGTTGTAGTGTGGGTTCAGGATATCTAACACATCATAAGGGGCACGCTTCACCCATATGTCGAATATCGAACGTGAGATCTCAATACCTCCCACCGCTTTGTGCTCCACCAGTGCGCCTGTGTTAAAACTGGCGTACAGCTCGTTTTGTGTTGCAATATTGCGGTCGTAGGTATCCTGGTCCTGGTGCTGGCGATTGATGCGGAATGAACCGTCTTTCAATACCGTTGTCTGCTCTACTACATCGCGTGTTTCAGTAGCATAGTTGTAGTTGAAGGCATGGCGGAAACTCAGCGCCTCAGAGAATTTGTGCTGCAGGTTGTACTGCGCCATGCGGTTTTTGAATTCACCTGTATTACTCGGTTCAATCAAAACGCGGCTTCTAGAAACCGGAGCAATTTGGTCGTTAACGGAGAAAATGCCGCGGTCGGATGGCTGGTCGTGGTTCAGGAACTCTGTCTCTACGGTGAGGGAAGTCTTGTCAGAGAAATCGTAGGTGATAGCCGGGGCCACGAAAATACGCTTCGTTTTCACGAAATCCCGGTAGCTGTCAGCACGCTCGTACACGGCATTCAATCTGTATTTAAATGTTTTGCTTTCGTTCAAAGCACCGCCCAGATCTATAGCAGGTCTTACGAGACCAAAGTTATTCGCCGTGATCTGGATATCCTGGAAGGTATGGGCTGTCGGCTTCTTGGTGGAGATGTTCACCATACCACCCGGATCGCTCACCCCATACAGCACCGATGCCGGGCCTTTCATCACCTCAATCTGCTGGATATTGGCGCTCTCGCGGTAGGTACGCACCGTGTTGCGGAAGCCGTTTTTGAACACGCTCTGCATATCGGTACGGAAACCACGGATCTGGAAAATATCGGAGCGACCACCGAAACTTGTTTCCATGGATACGCCGCTTACATTACGCATGGCATCCTCCAGGCGAAGCACCTGCAACTGGTCCAGGGCACGGCGCGAAACCACCTGTACTGACTGTGGCACCGATTTGATAGGTGCTTCCATCTTTGTGGCTGTCGTGGCGGTGCGCTGCAGGTATTCACCGCTGCGATGTGCCGTCACCTGCACCTCTCCGAGTGAATGCGAAGAAGCAGCCAGGTCTACGTTCACAAAGGACGCCTTCCCTCCTGCCACTTCCAGCAGCTGCTTCTGTAAGGTATAGCCTATACCTGATGCTACCAGCGTGTAGTTGCCGGCAGGTATGTTTCTGATCAGAAATTTGCCTTCGTCGTCTGTGGTGGAACCGTAAGACGTGCCTTCCAGCCCAACGCTGATACCGGCTATACCTTCTCCTCTTTCTGATTGGATACGGCCTTCTATACGGCCTGTGGTTTGAGCATATGCCTGTTGCGCCAGAAGCACGAAGGCAAACATAATGGTGAGTACGCGTTGCATCTATTCTTATTTAGATTTATTCTAAGAAGTGCCGCAAAAGTAAGCACCATATCTATAAGAGAAAAGAGTTATTTAGATATTTTCTAAATAAGTGACAAAAATCACCTTAAGCCTCTCTATGAGTAGCAACGTACATCTTTTTGAAAGCTTTTTAAGTATTTAGAGTGATACCTGAAGCAGCATGCGGTATCGTTTTAATTGAATCAGAAAGAGAAGATATGGATACTTATAACCTGAAACCTGAGCACATGCGTGCCCCTAATAACCTGACACGCGAAGAAATAGAGAAAAGTCTGGGTGAGCTCGACAACAAGATCAAAACCCTGAAGGCCCGTGTAAATGCCACTGCGGCCGACTCGAACCATACCTACCACGAGCACATAGCGGCACTGGAAGCCAAACGCGAATTGATCGCCAACAAACTCGGCGACCAAGAGGACAGCCAAAGCAAGTGGCAAGGCCTCAAAGATGGCCTCGACAGCCTTAAAAATGACATGGACAACCTGTTCAAATAAAAACAGAAAGCCCCGGTACTAGGTATAGCACCGGGGCTTTTTATAGCTTAAGCTATACGCCGATTAGCCAGCCACAGGCTCACGGAAACCTACCCAGGTAAAGCGCTTGATCACAAATTCAGGGTTTGTAAAAGAAGCGTTACCGGCCGGATTGCCACCCGTCACGTGGAAGTCAGAGAAAGCCGCATTCTGGTTCACATAAATACCACCCGTCAGGTTAAAGCTCACCGGCGTACCTGCCAGGCTCATCTCATCCATGATCTTCTCTTTTGTATCCTCGTTTGTGGTATAGGCGCCGCAGGAAATCGCTCCGTAGTTCATCGCCATTTCTTTGGCAAGCTCAATCGACTGATCCGTGTCCTTTGTTTTGATCACAAGCGCAATCGGGCCGAACAGTTCGCGGCTGAAGCTTTCCTTCTCAGTAGCGTCCACCTCGTAGATTACTGGCGTGCAGGTACGGGCATTTTCGAACATAGGGTTGCTAAAGTCGCAGGTGCTCAGCACTTCTTTGCCTTTCACGCTTGCTGCCTCTTTCACACGCTCCGATGTGGCCGGATTCTGGATAGCTCCCAATATGTGTGGACCAGCTTTTGGGTTGTTCACCAGGCCAGTCACCGCATCAGCCAGTTTCTTCACTACCTCATCATAAGGCATCATCTCATCTCCTACTTTCACACCAGCTGCTGGCACGAAGAAGTTCTGTGGAGCGGTACACATCTGCCCGGAGTACAGGCTGAGCGAGAAAGCCAGATTCTGGGCTACCTTATCAATATCCTGCACCGAATCCAGTATGATCGAGTTCACGCCAGTTTTTTCTGTGAAAGTCACTTTGCCCGGCAGGCTTTCCACGTAGTTACCAAACTCCGTTCCACCGGTGTAGTCGATCAGTTTTACCTTCGGGTTTTCTGCCAGTTCTTTCGTGATCAGATGATCGTCCGCATCCACTCCAAGCTGACAGATGTAGGGGTTCAGTCCGTTTTCTACCAGCACCTTCTGTACCTCGGCCACTACAATTGCTATAGGCAGCACAGCCTTTGGGTGTGGCTTTACGATAACCGGGTTGCCGGTAACAAGGCTTGCATACATGCCCGGCACCGTATTCCAGGTTGGGAAGGTAGAGCAGCCGATCACCAGGCCTATACCTTTAGGCACAGCTCGCCAGCTCTTATTCAGCTTGAGGTTATACTTACCCATCGGCTTCTCCCACTCCATGTTTTCCGGAAAGCGGGTCTGCTCTTCGTAGCCTGCTGCTATGGCCTCCAGCGCACGGTCAGCTGCATGCGGACCTGATGCCTGAAACGACATCATATAAGCCTGCCCGGTAGTGTGCATCGTAGCGTAGGCAATTTCGAAAAAACGCTCCTTCATGCGCTCCAGCGATTCCACCAGAATAGCGGCACGATCAACTGGCTTTACCTTGCGCCACTGATGGAAAGCCTCATCGGCGCGAGACACCAGCGTTTCTGCACTGAAATAAGGGTACTTTATACCTAATGGTTGTTGTTCATAAGGTGATTCTTCCTGACCTGCCCAATTTTCAGCATTATCATGCACCAATTCTGTAAATTTGTTGTTAAGGTGCTGCTTATACCTCTCACGGCCTTCTTTATCAGCGGTTTCGCCATAAATATCGGGCATCGGGTTTTCAGGATATTGCGCAAAAAAACGTCGCTCATGCAGGGCTTTCACGGCGTTTTCTATGATGGGAAGATTTTTATTTTTCAAATCCGAGGTCATAGTATTTATTTTATATAATTAAACACATATATTAGAATCAATTGTTGGAAAGTTACGTATTTTTTTAAATACGCACGGGAAGCATCTTTAAATTTCGCCGTGTAATATGCGCTTTTACTCTATACCTCTGCCTACTCAGTGGAGGTCGTATTCACCTAATAGTTTAATATGATTTAATGTTTACCCAAGGGCCAGTGGTTTACCGCTGCATACTTTCTTTACTGTTTATAGTCCTTAGTTCTTCCCTGCTTGCGGCGCAGCATTTGCCTGCTCCAAAGGGTATAGGAAACGCGACTAAACCTCATACCGTTGTCTACAAGCTGAAGCCTCAGTCAGGAAATCAGCTACGCATGGCTACCGGTAATCCTATGCAAAAAGCCCTGCAAAAGGTAGGAGCCAAACCGGTTGAACAGAAGTTCCCGGGGAAAGCCCCCTCTCCTTTTGCCCGCAAGGCCCACGTGGACCTCTCGCTTATCTACGAACTGTCATACGACCCTTCGCACAACCTCGAAGCTGTGCAGCAGGCCCTGCTGGCAACCGGTATGGTGGAGTATGTGGAACCGCTCTACGAACGGGTACCGCTCTACCAGCCTAATGACCCGGCCTCCGACTCAACAAAAACAACGCAAGCTTACCTAAAACTGATACAGGCTTATGGTGCCTGGGCCGTACAGAAAGGCGATACCAATATTGTGATAGGCGTACTGGATTCCGGATTCCGTTTTAGCCATGAAGACATCAAAAATAAGATCAAGTTTAACTATGACGATCCTATAGATGGGATCGACAATGACGGCGACGGACTGATCGATAATTTCTACGGCTGGGACTTCGGTGACAGGGACAATAATCTAACAGATGATTCCCCTTATAGAGGGCACGGCACGAAGGTAGCAGGCGTCGCAATTGGCGAGGCCGACAACGGGTTAGGTATAGCAGGCACAGGTTTCAATACCAAGTTTATGCCCATCAAGGTTTTCCCGTCCACTTCAGTTGGTAGCTTTGGCGGCTATGAGGCCATTGTATATGCTGCTGACAAAGGCTGTAGTATCATCAACTTATCCTGGGGTGGCACGGGTTCTTCCAAGTATGAGCAAGACATCATCAATTACGCTGTGCTGGAGAAGGATGTCGTTGTTGTAGCAGCGGCTGGAAACACCAACGCTTTTGTAGAAATATATCCGGCGGCATATGAGAATGTGCTGTCAGTAGGTGGCATCCATAACGATGTGAAGACAAATGGGCATACCTGGAACTACAGGATAGGCTTGTCAGCACCGAGTCAGAGTGTATACAGTACTACTCACAGCCGTGACAACTCCTATGGCACCGATACAGGAACATCACTGGCTTCTCCGATTGTAGCCGGTGCAGCCGCTTTGTTGCGCTCTCAATTGCCGCACCTCAATGCGGTACAGGTCATCCAACGATTACGTGCTACGTCTGACGATATTTATCAATTGCCTGGCAACTCTCCTTACCATGAACTTCTTGGCAAAGGTCGCCTCAATATGAAACGGGCACTTCGCGACAAACAGGTAAAATCAGTTCGCTACACTTCATTTAACGTTGTCGATAACAAGGTGGCGCAGATCGGAGATACTCTGTCATTACACTTGAGCCTGACGAATTACCTCGACCCTACTACTGACCTGAAGCTAAGACTTACTTCAACCTCACCTTTTATCAAAGTGCTCGAGGAAGACCTGAGTGTTGGTGCCATGGCTACTTTGGCTTCACGTAATAATCACAACAAGCCATTCCGTTTCGTAGTGCTCCCGGATGCTCCCCATAATGCCATGGCTACTTTCAGACTTGGTTTTACAGATGGGGACTACCAGGATTTCCAGTATTTTCAGTTACCTGTCAACCCGGATTATATCACCCTTACGGCTAACAACCTGCATATCACCCTGAACAGCAAAGGCAACCTGGGGTACAACGGGTATAATTTCAGACAGGGCATCGGCATTACGTACAAGGGAAGCGCTTCCATGCTTTTTGAGGGCGGACTATTGGTTGCCACTACCCCTGACCGCGTGTCGGACAATGTCCGCAACGCCAGTTGGCAAACAGACAACGACTTTGTATCTGTGAACTCCGCACGGCTCCGCCACCACACAGACGATGCAGACCAGGAGATCACCGGGATGATGCGTGACAAATTTCCGGCGCCAACACAGGCGGGTGTGCAGGTCAGCTATAAAGGGATGGCATGGAGCGATACTGCAGACGCTGACTACATCATACTAGAGTATCGCATCCGTAATATGACCCCTGATACGATCAAAACCCTGCATGCCGGTTTATTTGCAGATTGGAATATAACCGACGCTTACATGAACGTAGCAGACTGGGACGAAACACTCAAGATGGGCTATGTCTATAACATGGGCCAGGCTTCGCCATATGCTGGTATCAGTTTGCTTTCGGTGACACCTCCTTCCTACTACGCGATCGACAACCTGTCTGGGGGCTCATCTACTTTTGCGATAGCCGACGGCTTTAGTACGCAGGAAAAATACAGAGCACTGTCGGGAGGCGTGGCACGAAAAAAAGCATGGGGCAGTGGCTATGGCAATGACGTGGCACATGTTGTGGGCACCACGGCAACGGGGTTAGCGCCAGGTGAAAGCCAGTTGGTTTCGTTTGCCATTGTCGCTGGAGATGATTTGGAACAGCTTCAGGAAAATGCAAAAGCAGCTCTTGTAAAATACCAGGTCATGAAAGCAGGGCCGGCTCCGCTGGCTATCAGTGATACTGTTTGCATTGGCTCGTCGGTTAGTCTTTCGCCGGTGGGAGGCAAGCAGTTCAAGTTTTACGCTGACGAAACTAAAACGAAGTTTCTGGGCGCAGGCAATAATTTCGAACTGGCTGCCCTCGACACAAGCACGGTGCTATACGTTTGCAACGCCGACTCCTTGTTTGACAGTCCGTTGGTACCTTTCCGGATCGTGGTAGCCAACTCTCCTGTAGCCGGTTTCAGCATTGCACAGCAACCGGAAGCTCTGGAGCCCGGCATGAGCATTGATTTCCGTAATGAAAGCGAACATGGCAGTAGCTGGCGATGGGACTTTGGCAACGGCGACACTTCTACTGAACAACACCCCACTTATAGCTATGACTTGCCTGGCTCCTATGATGTGGCCCTGATTGTAGCGAATGCCTATAACTGTGCTGAAGACACTGTCACAAGGCGAATAGAGATTAAGCAAAGCGAAACGGTAATACCGCCATTAGAAGCTCCTCAACAGTTTGTAGTGTACCCTAACCCGGCCGTGTACGAACTGTATGTCGCGATGCCTACGGCTGATGCTGCTCTGGCTTTGTTTATGACAGACGCTATGGGCCGTCGTGTCAGTCCCAAGCTACGCAGCCGCCTGCCGCACGAGGCTATCTATGACCTCAGCGGCCTGGCTGAAGGTCTCTATATTGTCCAGCTTACGTATGAGCAAAACACGGTCACGAAACGTTTGCTAATCATGAGACCTTAAGTAAAGTTGTTTCATTCTCCAATGGCCAATCTAAGGTTAGTTTTCGTCAGCCTGTACGGCACCTGATAGCAAGTCGCATAGAATAGAAATAAATATACATCCTTACAAAAACAAAACGCCCCGCTCTTTCGAGCGGGGCGTTTTCATTATCGGCAGCTAACTGTTTATTACGCGTTAGTTGACTGTTTCTGCTGCAAACGAATCAGGTTAAGGGCTGAACCAGCCTTGAACCACTCAATCTGTCCTTCGTTGTAGGTATGGTTTACCATGAAGGCATCCTGAGAACCGTCTTTGTGCGTCAATACCACTTTCAGTGGCTGACCAGGTGTGAAGTTCTCCAGACCCAGGATATCGATTGTGTCGTTCTCCTCGATCAGGTCGTAGTCAGCCTTGTTGGCAAACGTAAGACCCAGCATACCCTGCTTTTTCAGGTTAGTCTCGTGAATACGAGCGAATGACTTCACAATAACGGCACGAACACCCAGGAAGCGTGGCTCCATGGCCGCATGCTCACGTGATGAACCTTCACCGTAGTTCTCGTCACCAATTACAACAGTACCGATACCAGCAGCTTTGTAAGTACGTGCTGTGGCAGGTACGGTGTCATAACCGCGGGTCATGTCGTTGTATACCTTGTTGGCTTCACCGTTAAACGCGTTGATCGCACCGATCAGCATGTTGTTAGAGATGTTGTCCAGGTGACCGCGGTACTTCAACCAAGGTCCAGCCATAGAGATGTGGTCAGTTGTACACTTGCCCTGTGCTTTGATGAGCAGCTTCAGACCTTTCAGGTCAGTGCCTTCCCATGGCTTAAAGCCTTCGAGCAATTGAAGACGATCAGACTTCGGATCAACCACTACCTCTACGCTGCTACCGTCTTCAGCAGGAGCTACATAGCCCGCGTCTTCTACAGCGAAGCCCTGTGGAGGCAATTCGATACCTCTAGGCTCGTCCAGCATTACTTCTTCTCCATCTGCGTTGATCAGCTTATCAACCAATGGGTTGAAGGTCAGGTCACCGGCGATAGCGAAAGCTGTTACGATTTCAGGCGATGCCACGAACGCGTGTGTGTTCGGGTTGCCATCGTTACGCTTAGCGAAGTTACGGTTGAAAGAAGTAATGATAGAGTTCTTGCGTGTAGGGTCGTCTGTGTGACGCGCCCACTGGCCGATGCACGGACCACAGGCGTTTGCCAGTACCACACCGCCCATCTGAGCGAAGGTATCCAACAAGCCGTCGCGGGCTGTGGTAAAGCGTACCAGTTCAGAACCTGGTGTGATGGTAAACTCAGCCTGGGCTACCAGTTTTTTTGTTACAGCCTGCTCGGCAATGGAAGCTGAACGGGTAAGGTCTTCGTAAGAAGAGTTGGTGCAAGATCCGATCAGACCTACTTCCAGTTTAGCTGGCCAGTTGTGCTCTTTTACAACAGCAGCAAACTGAGAAATTGGCCAGGCGGCATCCGGCGTGAATGGTCCGTTTACGTGTGGCTCCAGTGTAGAAAGGTCGATCTCGATCAGTTGATCATAGAAAGCAGCCGGGTCAGCGTATACCTCGTCATCGGCACGCAGTTGGTCAGCTACTTCATCGGCCATCTGCACCACTTCTTCACGGTTTGTAGCGCGCAGGTAGGCACGCATGCTATCGTCGTAAGCAAATACCGATGTAGTTGCGCCGATCTCAGCACCCATGTTACAGATCGTGCCTTTACCAGTACAAGACATAGACTCAGCACCTTCGCCGAAGTATTCTACAATCGCACCTGTACCACCTTTTACAGTCAGGATACCAGCCACTTTCAGGATCACGTCTTTTGGTGAAGTCCAGCCGTTCATTTTGCCGGTCAGTTTCACACCAATCACTTTCGGGAATTTCAGCTCCCAGGCCATACCGGCCATTACGTCTACAGCATCAGCACCACCAACACCGATCGCTACCATACCCAGACCACCGGCGTTCGGTGTGTGGGAGTCCGTACCGATCATCATACCGCCCGGGAAGGCGTAGTTCTCGAGTACCACCTGGTGGATGATACCTGCACCCGGCTTCCAGAAGCCGATGCCATATTTATTTGAAACAGAGGCAAGGAAGTCGTATACCTCTTTGTTTTCGCTGTAAGCGTCCTGCAAGTCCTGGTCAGCACCAACACGTGCCTGGATCAGGTGATCGCAATGCACTGTAGAAGGCACAGCTACCTGCGGCTTACCAGCCTGCATGAACTGAAGCAAGGCCATTTGCGCCGTTGCGTCCTGCATAGCCACCCTGTCCGGAGCAAAGTCTACGTAAGACTTTCCGCGCTCAAAAGACTGTGTCGCGTTACCGTCGTAGAGGTGCGCGTACAAGATTTTCTCTGTCAGGGTAAGCGGTCTGCCTACTGCGTTACGGGCAGCATTCACTCGCTCGGCCATCCCGGCATACACTGCCTTGATCATTCCTAAATCAAATGCCATAGTTTTGCTATTGTTATTATTTTTAATGCTTCGTTGTGAAGTTTACAAATGTACGAAATATGCGTGTTTTAGCACAACATTAGCAGATAGGAATATAACATTTCCACACCTGCTATTGCTATTTAGTCTAAGTTTCGCTTTTCACGAATTCATCTAGTAATTTCGCGACATGAAACTTACTTGTTTTAATACCCCAATGAAGCTGATTTTGTTGTTGGCGTTGGCCACCTCACAGCTTTTAACCTCCTGTGGCTCTTCCACATCTAACGATAACACCATACAACCTGGCCCATGGCGTGTTGTGCTGCAGGCACAAGGCCAGGAGATTCCGTTCATCATGGAAGCTGAAGAGCAGAACGGCAAGACCGTGCTATACCTAGTGAATGCCGACGAGCGCATACTTGTGGACGAAATAAAGGAAGAGGGCGACTCGCTCAAGATCAGGTTGCACATCTTCGACGCCGACCTGATCGCCAAAGTAGAAGGCGACAAGATGGCCGGCCGCTTCACCCGTAACGACCTGACCAAGCGCTACTCTGTACCTTTCACGGCTGAGCATGGCAAGACCAACCGCTTCAAGGAAAATCCCGCTCCGGCTACTTATGACTTTTCCGGCAAATGGGAAGTGACCTTCACGAAGAAAGACGGCAAAACCTACCCGGCAATCGGTGTATTTGAGCAGAAAGACAACTACGTGACCGGCACGTTTATTACCCAAACCGGTGACTACCGCTATCTGGAGGGTCAGGTAGAAGGCAATGAGTTGAAGCTTTCTACTTTTGACGGTAACCACGACTACCTGTTCACGGCACAGCCAACAGCTGATGAAACGCTGCAAGGCGAGTACTTTGCCGGCCTCTATGACTACGAGACCTGGACTGCCAGACGCAACGAAAACGCCGAACTGGCCAATGCCAACGAACTGACTTACCTGAAGCCAGGCTACGAGTCGCTGGAGTTCACATTCCCTGACCTGGAGGGCAAGCAGGTGTCGCTATCGGATGACAAATACAAGGGCAAGGTAGTGCTGGTGCAGCTACTGGGCTCCTGGTGCCCGAACTGTATGGACGAAACACAATTCCTAGCACCTTATTACAGCAAGAACAAGGACCGCGGACTTGAGATTATCGGTTTAGGTTTTGAGCGCACCAAAGGCTACGAACAAGCCGTGCCACGTCTGACTAAAATGAAGGATCGCTTCAACATTGAGTATGACCTGCTCTACGCCGGTCCGGCCGACAAAGAAGCTGCCGCGCAGGCGCTCCCAGCCCTCAACCATGTGCTCTCCTTCCCGACCACCATCTTCATCGACCGCCAGGGCAAAGTGCGCAAGATCCATACTGGCTTCTCGGGGCCTGGGACCGGAAAGTACTACGAAGAGTGGGTGGCAGAATTTAATAAGACAATGGACGAGCTGCTGGCGGAGAAGATTTGATTGTTGATTGTTGATTGTTGGATCAGCAGGTATAGCAAAGGCCGCTACTGGTGCAGTAGCGGCCTTTGTGTTTTCTTACCTTTTGACCTTTCGTGTTGGACTCAGTCCTTAAATTCAGTCTCCGTTCACCTTTCGTAGTTCTGGCTGGATCTAAACTGGTTTCCTTAGCCGCACGATCCGGAACGTGCCTCCAAAAGCGGCCGGCTCGTTCAGCTCCATCTGCAGCGAGGTATGGCTGACAATATTCCCAATGCTGCGGTTCACATCCGAAAAGAGCGTGCTAGAAACCTGGTTGAAAAGTCGACGCAGCAGTGAGGGTTGCTGTCCGTCGGGCAGGAACTTGTCGAAGACCATCACCGTGCCGCCCGGTTTTAATACCCGTTCCACTTCCCGGATGCAGGCCACCGAATCAGGTATAACTGCGATTATGAGGTGCAGGATCACCGCATCGAAACTGTTGTCAGGATAGCGTAGTTGCTGGCCGTCCATTACCTGGGCATCGACAGGTATACCTAGCTTCTCAGCACGCACTTTCAGTTTGGTGATCATACCGGGTGTGATGTCGTTGGCGGTGATGTGGGCATAGCCTTGCAGGTATGGCAGGTCCAGCCCGGTACCTGCGCCGACGATCAGGATGGCGTCGTCAGGCTTGGCTTTTAGTAACTCGATGGAGCGCTTCCTATACCTTCGGAAAATACGATCGGCAATCAGATCATATACCGGCAGATAGAAGGTATAGCGCAGCCGGTTCCAGCTGTTGGTGTTGAGACTCATTTTTCATAGGTTATTTTGTGCTCCCAAAATTACCTCCGCTCCTGTCTTTCAGGCTTACAGATTTCATTCCAAAGTTTACAGATATTTTCGCTCCAGGTATAGCAGTTAAAACAGCGATTACTTTTTTGTCATCTCGACCGACGGGAGAGATCTGAGGTCTTAATGCTGTAGGCTCCAGATTTCTCACTAGCGTTCGAAATGACACAGGAGTTACGAGGCAGGTCCGCCTCTGCCAGTCTGGTATAGGGTATAGGTATATCCATCCTAGGAGTCTTTTCTGATCTTGGAAATCCTGATTCTGATAAACTATACCTGTGCACGATTCGGACAGGTCACCCCCTGTCCCTACCGAGGTCGGCATACCTGGCACAGAGAACATCCTGCTGATCTAAGATCAACAATTTAACCATCAACAATTTAACAATTTATTTCTCCCTTTCGATAGTAAAAGCAATGAGCTGCTCCAGGGAGGTGCGGGATGGGGAGGCCGGGAAGGTATAAAGAATAGCGAGCGCCTCGGCATGGTACTGGTTCATGACCTCGATGGTATGCTGTATACCGCCGGAGGTTTTCACGTAGTCGATTACCTGCTGCACGCGCCTGTTGTCGCCGTTGTTGTTTTTTACGTTGTAGATCACTCGGCGGCGGGTCATCCAATCAGCTTCCCGCAAGGCGTGAATCAAGGGTAAGGTCATCTTCTTTTCTTTGATGTCTATACCTACCGGCTTGCCGATTTCAGCAGTGCCGTAGTCGAACAGGTCGTCTTTGATCTGGAAGGCAATACCTACTTTCTCACCGAAGAGTCGAGCTTTTTCTATGTCTTCTTTAGAGGCGCCGGCAGAGGCAGCTCCCACTGCACAGCAGGAAGCAATCAGGGAGGCAGTCTTCTGTCGGATGATGTCGAAGTACACAGACTCGTCAATGTCCAGGCGGCGTGCTTTTTCGATCTGTAACAGCTCCCCTTCGCTCATTTCCTTCACGGCATTCGACACGATCTTGAGCAGTTCGTAATCGTCGTTCTGCAGCGATAGCAGCAGGCCTTTGGAGAGCAGGTAGTCGCCCACCAGCACAGCAATCTTATTTTTCCAGAGGGCATTTACAGAGAAGAAACCGCGGCGGTAGTTGGCCTCGTCCACCACGTCGTCGTGCACGAGGGTGGCGGTATGCAACAGCTCGATTAAGGCCGCACCACGATAGGTGGCATCCCCGATGGCATCGCCGCGGAAGAGCTTGGCCATGAAAAACACAAACATCGGCCGCATCTGCTTGCCCTTGCGTTTTACGATGTAGCTCATGATCTTGTCGAGAAGCAGTACCTTAGACTTCATCGAAGTCCTGAACTTTTTCTCGAACAGCTCCATTTCCTGCGCAATCGGCGCTTGTATTTCCTTTAGGCTAATGCTCATGCGATATTCCGCAATATTACTAGGTGTGGGGGTCGTTTCCAAACAAGTATAGCAAATCGGCGTTTAAATAATCTTAGATAAGCCAGGCGGTATACGTAACCAACAGCACAGCCTAGTGCTGGTTTGCCGCATGCCTAAAATAACTATATTGCCTTCTGATAACACAGCAGACTGTTATGGCAGACACACTCAAAGTAGACTTCGTGGTATACCCGGAGCACGAGCGTCCTTTCACCGCTGACGCCACCTATACCCAGGACGGAAACAGAAAGCCGGTCGTGCTTTATACCCATGGTTTCAAAGGCTTCAAAGATTGGGGGCATTTCAACCTGCTGGCAAACTATTTTGCCGAGCACGGTTTTGTGTTCATCAAATTCAACTTCTCTCACAACGGCACCAGCATCGACAACGATTCCGATCTGCACGACATGGAGGCTTTTGGACGCAACAACTTCAGCATTGAGCTGGAGGACCTGAAGTCGCTTATCGACATGGTGCACGACGAGGAAGGCCCGCTTCCACAGAACGAATTAGATCTCGACCGGATTTACCTGATAGGCCACAGCCGTGGTGGCGGGTCTGTCATACTCAAAGCTGCAGAAGACACCCGTGTGCGTGCTGTGGCTACCTGGGCCGCCGTCAACAACTTTGACCAACGCTGGGACGAGCTGGAGCAGGAACAGTGGAAAAAAGAAGGGGTGCAGTGGGTTACTAATTTTCGCACAGGTCAGCAAATGCCCTTGTACTACCAGATCGTGGAGGACTACCTGGCCAATGTCGAGCGACTGGAGATTCCGAAAGTGATTCAGAAAATGCAGCAGCCCTTGCTCATCCTGCATGGCGAAGAGGACGAGACACTGCCCGTGCAGATGGCCCACGACCTGCATACCTGGAAACCCGATGCGGAGCTGCACCTGCTACCCGGCGCCGATCACTCTTTCGGGGGCCAGCACCCATACCAGCAGGAAGAATTACCACTTGCAGCTAAAGCCGCTGCCGACCTGAGTATCGCCTTTTTTAACAAACATGCCTAATTTATACCTGCTCCTGGGCGGTAACCTCGGTGACCGCACGCTATACCTGTCCCAAGCTTGCGAACGCATTGCCGCACAGGTCGGCCCGATCACGCAAAGCTCCTCTCTCTACGAAACAGCTGCCTGGGGCAAGACGGATCAACCTGCTTTCCTGAACCAGGTATTAGAGGTACAGACTACTCTCAGTCCGGAGCAAGTGCTGCAAACGATCAATCAGATAGAGCAGGACCTCGGCCGCATCCGGCACGAGCACTGGGGAGCACGCGTCATAGACATCGACATTTTGTTCTATGACGAACTTGTACTACAATCGCAGCGCCTGACTATCCCCCATCCGCAGCTACACCTGCGCCGGTTCACGCTCCTGCCACTGGGTGAGATAGCACCGCATATGCAGCACCCAGTACTTCACATGCAGGTAACACAGCTCTTACAAAATTGCCCAGACGAACTTCCCGTTTATTTATTTAATTCAACTTCAAACCAATAGCTTGTATGGGAGCTGTGAATTTCCTCTAAAATACCTTACTTTAGAGCGGAATACAGCCAAGAGAGCAAAATTTTACTTATATTGTGAGATAACTATACTTGCGATTATGCATGATTTGATGCGCTTGTGGTTCGCTTCTCCCCAATAGCTTATGAACGACCTCCTCACCATCATCACAAACGAAAGAAGAAGCCTTTTGCGGGGCTTCCTGGTTGTGTTTATCCTGGTGCTTCCTTTTACTTTTATACCTGTTCTGTTCACGCAGCGCTTTACTGCAGAAACATTTAGCCAGCAATTGCCAGATAAGGCTTTGGTTGCAGCACTAATCGCCGCTGGCATAATTATCCTGCTGCTACTCAACAATTACGAAAAGCTGCTGCAGAAGAAGCGGCTGTATGACCTCCCTGCCTTTTCATCGCTTCACTTCAACGGAGCTGTTGAAAAATACAACTCGATTGTAAAAGAAATTTCGACCTATCTGTTCGGCAAAGCAGGCAATTACTTTTTCAGGGTGAACATCACCAACCCAAGACAGCACAATATTCAGGTTGAGCTCTCACCCCTCATCTATGTCGGTCAAAACCAGGAGTTACTGGACCGGCTCATGCAAGAGCTAAAGCTAAAGGAGAATTTATACCTGTCACGCGTGATCAATCTTCCGGAAGAGGAACTGCAACACAGCGACATTATTAGAAACGAACTATTGAAACTGTCGGACGAACTAAGCAGACTAGGCGTAACACCGATGGCCGTAGACGGGAATGGGCAGTAAGCCCTGCCTAAGCACCGTCATTAAGACATCTACTTCCCATAAAAAAAAGACCATTGCAGCAGCAGCCACAATGATCTTTTTTTATGTCTTGCTTTAAGGTTTTATTCCACTGAACTCACCTCAGCCGTACGTTCTATCTTTTTAACCAATCCCTGCAATACCTTGCCTGGGCCGCACTCTACGAAATGCGTCGCGCCATCAGCCACCATTTGCTGTACTGATTGCGTCCAGCGTACCGGGGCTGTCAGCTGGCTGATCAGGTTCTGCTTGATCTCTTGCGGATCAGTGTGCGGCTGAGCGTCCACGTTCTGATAAATCGGGCAGATGCCCTGGCTGAAAGTCGTTTCTTTAATGGCTTTGGCCAGCTCCTCTTCCGCCGGCTTCATCAGCGGGGAGTGGAAAGCGCCGCCCACAGGTAGTGGCAAGGCACGCTTAGCACCGGCTTCCTTCATCTTCTCGCAGGCGATTTCTATCCCTTTGTTAGTGCCCGAGATCACCAGCTGACCCGGACAGTTGTAATTCGCCGCCACCACTACTTCACCTTCTACTGAGGCACATACTTCCTCTACTTTCGCATCGTCCAGACCAAGGATAGCCGCCATGGTAGACGGATTGGCCTCGCAGGCTGCCTGCATCGCCATCGCTCTTTTATATACCAATCTCAGGCCATCCTCAAAGCTCAGCACCTTGCTGGCTACCAAAGCCGAAAACTCACCCAGTGAGTGTCCAGCGACCATATCCGGATTGAAATCCTGGGCAACAGCCGCCTGTGCTACTGAGTGCAGAAAGATAGCCGGTTGTGTCACTCTGGTTTGCTTCAGCTCATCATCTGTACCACCGAACATGATGTCTGTAATGTTGAATCCCAGAATCTCGTTTGCTCTGTCAAAAAGCTGACGGGCAGTCTCGTGCTGCTCATACAGGTCCTTGCCCATGCCCACAAACTGCGAACCCTGTCCCGGGAAAACGTATGCCTTTTTCATGCTAATATTAGTTGTTGATAGTTAGTTGCTGGTTGTTGAGTGGCTAAATTGTTAAATGGTTGAAAAGCCAGGTACATGCTGCGAGGTCCGATCTATACCTGACCTGCGCCTATACCTGCCGCCCTGTTTGAGTTTTCAGGTATAATCAACTTCCGATTGTCTATACCTACCTCGCTTATACCTGTATAAGGTATAAGGGGTAGCAACAAAGCTCTTAGCTGCTCGGCCAAAGTAAGACCCAACAACAATTTAACCATCAACAATTTAACAATTCAATACGCTACAAACCGGGCCCTCTCCTCGGGGCTGGGCAACATACAGGCTTCGTTGCGTCCTGCTATGCGGTAGCGGTGTTTCGCGATGAAGCGATACACAAAATCGCGGAAAGATAAGGGAATAAACCTGAAATAGTAAAGCACCGACCACGGAAAATTGAGATGGCAGGCAATGCGGAGGGCGGCTTCAGACTCCGTATAGAGCTGGCCGTTTTCAAAGAAAAGAATAGAATCAGGAAGCGGATCAGGCACCAGCTGCTGCGGCACGAGTTGTTCCACCAATCCGGATTGCAAAGCGGCGAAATGCAGGTTCTGCCGCGTGTTATACTTTAAAGCGATCTGTATGCTGGCCTGGCAAAAGCCGCAGGTTCCATCGTAAAACACGATGGGCAAACCCTGCAGCCGGTCCAGTTCATCTTTTGTCATTAGCGTACTATTTCTACCCAGCCTTTGTACTTACTGCGGCTGCGGTTCGGGTCAATGGATATAAACTCAACCTCGGCCTCGTAATAGTAAACCCCATCTGTGAGGCGCTTACCATCGTTATCGGTGCCTGGCCAATTGATATACGCATCTGAGTTGCTTTCGTATACCTTCACGCCCCATCGGTTGAATACCTTGAAGGTAGTGGAGCGAATAAACGCAGCCCTTGGATCTGGCTTGAACACATCATTTTTGCCGTCAGCGTTAGGCGTGATAATGTTCGGCAGCTCAAAGAAGAAGCAATTGTCTTTGCACTCTTCGTTGCTTGGCTCGCTCTCCTCTCCCGCCAGACTGGTGGCCGTCACGTAGTAGCAAGCCGCAAAAGACTCCAGCCCGGTATGGGTAAAGGTGGTCTCTTTCGTTGTGGCAATGGCGCGATAATCCGTTTCGCCTGGTCCTCTGAAGTATACCGTATAGAAGTCGATCTCATCCGTGCATCCATTTTCGATCTGTGGCACCCAGTTCAGCACATTCTGGTAAGGTGGCCGGGTTGGGTTTGCAAAGAAAGCCTCACAGTTGAGCACATCCAGGGTCAGTTCAGGCGGACAGATCACCAGTGGTATTTCCACGCACACTTCCTGACTCAGGTTCTGCAGTGGCTCCGGCAGACCGTCTATCTGGTAAGTGCCCTGGGTGCGTACCACGTAGCAGTAGGTCTGGCCTCGCTCCAGTGGGGCGGCGGCAGTGCCATTGTCGGTAAAGGTGCCGCTGCTAGCTGATGCTGCTACGCTGCCTACCTGCACCAGTTCATCTCCCACTACCCGGAAGATCTGGTGCTCCAGCACTTCGTTACGCCACGGCACATTATAGGTCCAGTTGAGTGTCACACCCAGTTCATCGCCTGTACTCTGTGCTTCGGCAGCCAGTCGCACACTGGAGGCGGATGTCGAATCGCGCAGCATATCCGGTGTAGCGCCACCTGGTGCAGTGGTACTGTAGAACTCAAGTTTATATCGATAGGCGTTTTCCTCTGTATTCAAGCCGCTGTTCACATAGACGGTGTCGCTCAGTCTGCGGGAAGTAAATACCCGCTGATAGGCTCCGCCTGGCTCCTGCCCTGTCTTACGGTACAGTCGGTACTCAAATGGTGGATTGAGGCGTTCGATTCCTGGCCCCGGCTGCGTCCAGCGGACGGTAATCTGTCCGTTAGTCACGTCGGTGCGGTCTACTGTTACATTTGTGATATAAGGTATGTCACGCTCTATTACAACACAGGCCTCCAGCGAAGCGATACTTTGTCCGCCAGCCGGTCTTGGAAACTCAGCATAGATCACATAGCAATACTCTGCGCCTGCTGCCAGCCCTTGCCCGTTGTTATCATCCAAAAACTCAGTAGCATCCTTGCCCACCTCTCCTATCAGCACATAGCCCGTGCTGGCAGGCACGCCAGTTTCGCAAGGGCCGGGGGTCCAGCCAGAGGGTCCTTCGCGCCTGTAGATCCGGATGGTTGCGGCATTCTGACAGATATAGCTGTCCCAGGTCAGCCGCACGGTACGGTCCTGTCCGGTTGCCAGCAGGTTTTGAGGCGGCGGTCCAATGACTCTGATGCGATAAGGCTGCAGGTCAGCCAGCTGCCTCGATGGCGGCGGCGGGTTATCCTCTGCCCTGAAAATTACCTGATATGGGTTGGCACGCACATCGTTGCAGGAAGTATTCCATACCAGCTGTCCTGCTGCGCGGCCAGGCTGGTTAACGGTCACGTTGAAGGTGGCAGGTGGCAGAACACCACCGGTACCAGGCGCAGTAAGCGTGATCAGGTGACCGTCAGGGTCAGTAGCTGTGATGGTAGTGCGCAGCGTTTCGCCAGCTACGATACAGGTGTCGCGGGGAACCAGCACCGGCGGACGGTTACGGGCATCCACCACCAGGATTTGCATGTCGCGCACCACCGTACTGATCAGCACGGGTGCGGCGCCTGTTACACGCCACTCTTCCACCACAAAGGCTACGTTATACTCACCCAGTCGGCAGGGCGCGTCCCAGGTTAACTGTCCGGTGATAGGGTCAAGGGTAAAAGTAGAAGGCCCGGTGTTAGCGGAGTTGCGACAGTTATCCACCGTATGCGGATCGCGGTAGCCAGGCACGTTGGTGATCGTGCCAGTAGCCTGATTGCGGTGCTGCGGTTGTATCAGTTTGTATGCCAGACTATCTCCATCGTCATCAATAGCCCCTGGGTTATGTACCCAGCGCTCACCAGCAGTCGCTTCGTCAATAGGTGCCACGGTGAGTACTGGTGTACTGTTCAGGCCACGGAGCGGGTTGATCGAAACTGTGGTCGTAATAGAAAAGGTAAGCTGATCGGTTGGAGCGGCCATGTTCAGGATGCCCCCATTGCGGTTTTCCCCTACCCATGTGACAGGATAGGTACCATTGGCCGGGAAAATATACTCCCACACAAATACTTCTCGGTCTACATCCGGCTTTACCGGTGTTACAGACTGCCGTTCTACCCGCACTGTCTCCCCTGTACCCATCGAAATAAAAACAAAGGGATCATCGGCCGGGGAGCTGGTTTTGGTGTACATCACCATGGTAAAGAAGAACTTCCGGGGATTGGGGTTGGGACCTGTGTCCCTGCGGGCTGTAATATCTCCCGCCCTGATATGTGTTGCCTGCGCCTCGTATGCATATCCCAACAACAACATCAATACCAACAGCACAATGCGGCCAGGCAAGCAACAGCTCAAGCGTAAACTATTTGGCATAAGCGTAGAGTTAGGTTTGGCGCTGAACAAAGGTAAAATGAAAACTGAATTTTTACCTTTTTATTATCAACAATCACAAGAAAAGTGGGTTTATAATATATGGTTTTCAGTCCTACGCATTGCAATTTAGATTGATTCAAAATATGCTATTTAATTGTTTTATACGGGCTCCGCTTGTACCTTTGGGCATTAAAAAGCATTCATTACTTAACCTTCTAACAAATACAGATGAATTGGTTTACTAAAACGTTTTCCAGTACAATCGGCCGCAAGATCATCATGTCTATCACAGGTCTTTTCCTGTGCTCTTTCCTGGTAGTGCACCTGATAGGTAACTTAACGCTATTCAAAGGTGATGACGGCGTGACATTTAACCTGTACTCTCACTTCATGGCGAATAACCCGATCATCCGCACCATGGAAATTGTATTGGTTTTGGGATTTGTGTTTCACATCTACGATGCGCTTGTACTGACGCGCCGTAACAAAGCAGCCCGCCCTGTTGGATACGCAGAGAATCATCCGCAGGAGAACAGCACGTGGTCTTCCCGTAACATGGGCCTTTTAGGTACTGTGATTCTCGTATTCCTGATCATTCACCTCTGGAACTTCTTCGTTCCGGCTCGTTTTGGTGCCGCTGGTGGCCTGGAGGGTGTTGTGATTGAGAATGTAGACTATGACAACCTTTACCTGAAGGTGGTGCAGTCTTTCCAAATCTGGTGGTATGTGCTGATCTACGTAATTTCCATGATCGCTTTGGCTTATCACCTGATCCACGGCTTCCAGAGTGCCTTCCAGTCACTGGGCCTGACGCACAAAAAATACACCCCGTTCATTAAGACATTCGGTGTTGTATTCTCTATAGCGGTTTGCTTTGGCTTTGCCATCATTCCGATTTATTTCTTTTTCGCTGCATAACATAAACTTTCATTAGTTGCTATGATATTAGATTCAAAAATCCCGGAAGGCGCCTTAGCTGAAAAATGGGATAAGCATAAATTCAATGTGAAGCTGGTAAACCCAGCCAACAAACGTAAATACGACATCATTGTAGTGGGTACTGGTCTTGCCGGTGCTTCTGCTGCTGCCACACTCGGCGAACTAGGCTATAACGTGAAAGCGTTTTGCTTCCAGGATTCCCCTCGCCGTGCGCACTCTATCGCTGCACAGGGTGGTATCAACGCCGCAAAAAACTATCAGAACGACGGTGACTCGATCTTCCGTCTGTTCTACGACACCATCAAAGGTGGTGACTACCGCGCCCGTGAGGCAAACGTATACCGCCTTGCTCAGGTGTCAGTGAACATCATCGACCAGTGCGTGGCTCAAGGTGTACCTTTCGCCCGTGAGTACGGCGGACTGCTGGCTAACCGTTCGTTTGGTGGTGCACAGGTATCCCGTACTTTCTACGCCCGCGGCCAGACCGGACAGCAGCTGCTACTGGGTGCCTACTCTGCCCTGAACCGTCAGATTGCTTACGGTAAGGTAAAGATGTACCCACGCACGGAGATGCTGGACCTCGTAATGGTGGACGGCAAAGCCCGCGGTATTGTGGTGCGTAACCTGATCACTGGTAAAATTGAGTCGCACAGTGCACATGCTGTAGTGCTGGCAACAGGTGGTTACGGTAACGTTTTCTTCCTTTCTACTAACGCGATGGGCTCTAACGCTACGGCGGCCTGGAGAGCGCATAAGAAAGGGGCTTTGTTCGCTAACCCTTGCTTCACGCAGATTCACCCAACCTGTATACCTGTATCCGGTGAGTACCAGTCGAAACTGACGCTAATGTCAGAGTCCCTGCGTAACGACGGACGTGTATGGGTTCCTAAAACGGTGGAGATTGCCCAGCGCCTGCGCAAAGGTGAGATCACTGTAAACGATATCAAAGAAGAAGACCGCGACTACTATCTGGAGCGTAAGTATCCTGCCTTCGGTAACTTGGTACCACGTGACGTAGCTTCGCGCAATGCGAAACTGATGTGCGACGAAGGACGTGGCGTGGGCGCATCTGGACTGGCCGTATACCTCGACTTTGCTGATGCAATCAGACGCGAGGGCCAACCAGCAATCGCTGCCAAGTATGGCAACCTGTTTGACATGTACGCCAAGATTACGGATGAAAACCCGTATGAAAAACCGATGCGCATTTACCCTGCCGTGCACTATACCATGGGTGGCCTTTGGGTGGATTACAACCTGATGACCAACATCCCTGGTCTGTACGCTACTGGCGAGTGTAACTTCTCTGACCACGGTGCCAACCGCCTTGGTGCCTCTGCCCTCATGCAGGGTCTGGCCGATGGTTACTTTGTAATTCCTTACACAATCGGTGATTACCTGGCTCAGACGCCTTACGACAAAGTAAGCACTGATCACCCTGCCTTTAAAGAAGCAGAGCAAAATGTAAAAGCCACTACTGATCGCTTACTGTCTATCAAAGGTAACCGCACAGTAGATGACTTCCATAAAGCGCTTGGTTTGCTGATGTGGGACTACTGCGGTATGGCCCGTAATGCTGAAGGTCTTCAGTTTGCCAAGCAGGAGATCCGCAAGCTGCGCGACGAGTTCTGGCAGAACGTGAAAGTGACTGGTGTAAACGAAGAGCTGAACCAGACACTGGAGAAAGCGCACCGCGTAGCCGACTTCCTGGAACTGGGTGAACTGATGGTAGACGACGCACTGAACAGAAATGAGTCATGCGGCGGTCACTTCCGTGAGGAGTACCAGACACCAGAAAACGAAGCCCTGCGTGATGACGAGAACTATGCTTACGTAGCCGCCTGGGAGTTTACAGGGGTAGGCAACGAGCCAATCCTGCACAAGGAAGAGCTGAAGTTTGAGAACGTGAAGCTGACGCAGCGTAGCTATAAATAATGGATAATTAATAATTAAGAATGAATAATAGATCTGGGAAACAGATGATTGAAGTTCTTAATTCGTAATTCTTAATTCGTAATTAATAAAGAAATGGCTGGAAGTAATCCAAATGCTAAACCAATGGACCTCACATTGAAGATTTGGCGCCAAAAAGATAGAAATACTGCAGGTCAGCTGGTAACCTATCCGCTTAAGAACATATCCCCGGATATGTCTTTCCTGGAAATGCTGGACGTGCTCAACGAAGAACTCCTGGTGAGAGGTGAAGAGCCTGTTGCCTTTGACCATGACTGCCGCGAAGGTATATGCGGTATGTGCAGCTTGTTCATCAACGGCCGGGCTCACGGTCCGGAGCGCGGCACAACCACGTGCCAGTTGCACATGCGTCACTTTAACCACGGCGATACCATCACAATCGAGCCTTGGAGAGCAGCGGCTTTCCCAGTACACAAAGACCTGATCGTTGACCGTTCTGCCTTCGACCGCATTCAGCAGGCCGGTGGTTATGTATCCGTAAACACGGGTGGTGTACCTGACGCAAACGAAATTCCTATACCTAAGACAATTGCTGACAAGGCATTTGATGCAGCTACCTGTATCGGTTGCGGTGCTTGTGTAGCTGCTTGTAAGAATGCCTCTGCCATGCTGTTTGTCAGTGCAAAGGTATCGCAGCTGGCGATGCTGCCTCAGGGTAAAGTAGAAGCCAAGACACGTGTAGAGAACATGGTAGCACAGATGGATGTAGAAGGCTTTGGTGCCTGCTCTAATACAGGTGCTTGTGCTGCTGAGTGCCCGGTAGGCATCTCACTAGACAACATTGCCATGTTGAACCGTGAGTATCTTGGTGCTAAAGCAAGCTCTGAGAACGTATAGTTCAACTGATTCTAATTAGCTCAAAAGGCGAGACAGGAAACTGTTCTCGCCTTTTGCTTTTATATTAGCACAAATATTCTGACATCTACACTTTTCTGTAAACCGTAGAGACTAGCGTCTGTTTACAAAAGGACACTACACAATACTATGATCACCATTATAACGGGCACTAACAGGCCATCCTCTAACTCCACAGCAGTTGCCAAACTTTACGCGAAACTGCTGGATGAACGCCAGGTTGGCAACCAAATACTGGATCTGGCTAATCTTCCGGCTGACTTTACGACTTCAGCCCTGTATGAAAACATTGGCACAAACCAAGCCTTTAACGACCTGAGCGCGCTTATCGGTGAGTCAGATAAGTTTGTCTTCATTGTTCCAGAATACAACGGTTCTTTCCCAGGCGTTTTAAAGGCTTTCATAGACGGTCTCTCCTACCCTAATACCTTTCGAAACAAGAAAGCAGCCCTTGTCGGCCTGTCTTCCGGGGTGCAGGGCAGTGGGCTGGCCATGAGTCACCTGACTGACATCTTTAATTACCTGGGCATGCATGTGTTAGCACTGAAACCCCGTCTTGCACAGATAGAGAAGAACTTCGATGGCGCTGCTATCACAAACGAGCTATACCTGGGACTGCTAAAACAGCAGATTGATCAATTCATCCATTTCTAATAGCCAGGTTGTTGTGTAGGTATAGGTACAAAAAAAGAGCCCGCTTTGACAGCGGGCTCTTCACATTATTAGAAAACAGGATTGAAAATTAGTCTACATTATCATGCAGAAAGCGGTTGTCGCCTAGTATCTCGTTGTCATCGTTTAGGTTGAAACGGGATATGTTGCGTTCAGAAGAGTGTGCAACTGAATCCAGAGCAACATTGCGGCGCAGGTAAGCCGGTACGTCCAGCTTCTCTTTCATCGCTTCGCTCGTGGTCATGTCGGCGCTCAGCATTTTCAGGCGCTCACGGCGCTCAATCGCTTTTTGCTTCATCAGCTCACGCTCAGCTTCAAGGCGCTTTGCCTCACGTGTGGCATAGTCTTCTTGTTGCTGCGCACCAAAGCCGTTGCTGAACTCCTGCGTAGTAGAACCCTCCAGGTTAAAAACACGGCGCTGCGGTTGTTGCTGTACAGGCTGCTGTGGCTGTGGGGCCTGCGGCTGCTGGTACTGCTGTTGCTGAGGCGCTTGCGGCTGAACTGGCTGTTGCGGCTGCTCCACCACCGGGCGACGAATTTCAAACTGCTGCTGCACCGGCTGCTGAGGTTGTGGTGTCACAGCAGGCGCTACTACTGGCTCAGGCACAAAGTTCACCATTTTAGGCTGCTCTGGCTTGGCTAGCTCTGCTACTTCAATTTTTTTTTGGCTATCCAGGTCAAATACCGTTTTCTTTGGCTCAATGATAACCTCTGCATCGCTGGCAAAACCAGTAGCAATTACAGTTACACGAATACTCTGACCAAGTGAGGAATCGATACCGTGACCGAAAATAACTTCAGCTTCCTGTCCGGCTTTATCCTGGATATATTCAGTGATTTCAGTCAATTCGTCCATTTCAAGCTCAGCCTGCTCACCAGACATAATTGAAAGGAGGATTCTCTGAGCACCGTGAATGTCAGTGTTATTCAGCAAAGGAGAAGAAAGCGCCTCTTCAGCAGCACGCAGGGCACGGCCCTCACCTTCTGTAGTTGCAGAACCCATCACTGCAGCCCCAGAGTCTTTCATTACAGTCTTCACGTCCTCAAAATCAACGTTCACTTCGGCTGTAACGGTGATAATCTCAGCAATAGATTTAGCGGCTGTTGTCAACACATTGTCAGCTTTGGAGAAAGCCTCACGAATGGTCAGGTTACCGAACATCTCGCGCAGCTTATCATTGAGGATAACAAGTATTGTGTCGCAGTTTTCGCTTAGTTCTTTGATACCGTTCTCAGCGGCAGTCTTTTTCTTCTTTCCTTCAAAAACGAAAGGAGCTGTAACGATACCCACAGTTAGGATACCGAGTTCTTTAGCCACCTTTGCGATAACCGGAGCTGCACCTGTACCTGTACCACCACCCATACCAGCCGTGATAAACACCATCTTGGTATCGTTACTCAGTAACTCTCGTATCTCTTCCTTGCTCTCCAGCGCTGCATGTTTTCCTTTTTCAGGGTTGGCACCGGCGCCAAGACCTTCAGTCAGGTTCAAGCCTATTTGTAGTTTATTTGGAACACTGCTGCTTTTCAGCGCTTGCATATCTGTATTACAGATCACGAATTCCACATCTTTGATACCTTGGTTATACATGTGGTTAACCGCGTTGCTGCCACCGCCCCCGACGCCAATCACCTTGATGATGGACTTACCGCTTGCCGGCAGGTCAAAACTGTACATTGATGTCATACTAAAATCTCCTGCTATTATGGGTTTCTAATAATTATGCTTCTTACTAATCGATATCGTCTGACAGAAGTCCTTTAATTCTGTCAAGCAATCCCTTGCCGCTGCTTTCTTTGCTGGCAGTCTTTGTTGTTACCACTCTGTTATACTCTTCGTGCTGCTGCACCTCCACATGCTTCTCTTCACGCTGGTCAAGTGACTGGTAGCCGGCCAACACCAGCCCTACACCCGTTGCGTGCATCGGGCTCTTCACGGCATCGATCTTTGACTTGCCCAGGTGCTCGTTCGGATAGCCAATGCGGGTATCCATGCCGGTGATGTATTCTACCAGTTGCACCAGGTTTTGAAGCTGAGCGCCTCCCCCTGTAATCACGATACCGGCTGCCAGGCTGTTGCTATACCCTGAACGAACAATTTCCGAGTAGATCAGTTCCACAATCTCTTCCATTCTCGCCTCTATAATATAGGCCAAGTTCTTCAGAGAGATCTCCTTAGGCGTACGGTCACGCAAGCCCGGGATCGAAACGATCTCGTTATCTGAAGCTTCGTCGGCAATCGCCTTTCCAAACTTCACTTTCAGCTGCTCCGCCTGGTTCTGCATCACCATGCAGCCCTGCTTAATGTCAGATGTGATGATATTGCCCCCAAAAGGAAGAACTGCCGTATGGCGGATAATATTGTCTTTGAAAATAGCAAGGTCTGTCGTACCACCGCCAATGTCAACCAGCGCCACCCCGGCTTCCTTCTCCTCGTCGCTCAGTACCGACATACTGGAAGCAAGCGGCTCCAGGATCAGGTTATCAATCTCGAGTCCGGCACGGGCGATGCATTTGTTGATGTTGCTGATCGCATTAGACTGTGCGGTGATGATATGGAAGTTACCCTCCAGACGCACACCCGACATACCTACCGGGTCCACTATACCTTCTTCATAGTCTACTTTGTATTCCTGCGGCATCACATGGATGATCTCGCTTCCCGGAGGGGTCACCAGTCGGTACATGTCATTTGTCAGGCGGTTCACATCCTCTACCGTTATCTCATCATCCGTCATTTGGCGGGTAATGCTGCCATTGTGCTGCAGGCTCTTGATGTGCTGCCCGGCAATACCCACGTTCACCACCTTGATGTTGATGCTCGCCTGATCTTCGGCCTGCTGAACGGCTTTTCTGATCGCCTCTACGGTTTTGTCGATATTGCTGACAATACCACGTACCACCCCTTCTGAGATGGCTTTGCCCATCCCCAGGATTTCCAGCTTTCCATACTCATTCTTCCGACCAACAAGTGCGCAAACTTTGGTTGTGCCGATGTCCAAGCCTACTACTATTTTGTCGTTCTGCATATGCTGTATATGTTATTCACAAATAATCTGATCTTCGTACTCAACATTGACTCTCTTATATTTATCCCAGCCCATCACGGGCAGTACTTCTTTATAAAAGACCATCAACTTTTTAAATTTTTGTTCCATGTCATTTGGCTTCCCAAACTCAATGGTGTGTTCCCCTACCTGTGGCAGAAAAGAAACTTTGCCCTTTTCATCGATATGCATCTGGGCTAATTGGGCTTTCCAAAACTGATCGGCTTCAATGAAACGCAGCAAGGAAATATAGGCCTGGCCTGTAGAGTCCTGAAAGAAATCCCTGCCGAACGGTCTGCCGGACTGGGTCTTCGTAATGGGTATTACACGAGCGGTATATCGGTCGGACAGGGGCAGCATATTACCCTCTGCGTCGATGTAGACATCTTGATCTGGTCGTATAATTCTAGCTATAGGCCTATTCTGTTTAATACTTACTTTGATGTTGCCGTCGAGACCTTTATAAACCTCTGCTTCTTTCACAAAGCTATGTGCTTCGATACGTTTTTCAAGGTTTTTCAGATCGATCTCCTGGTTGGGCAAACCTTCCAGTTTTCGTTCACCTTCTCGGGTTAGGAGATCTCTTACTTCCTCTTCCCCAATAAAGTAATTGTTGTACTCATTATCAATATTTATTGACACTTTCTCACACTTTTTTTCATTTTGGCGAGAAGAGGCAAATCCTGCAAGAGCGGCGATCGTAACCACGCTACAACATGCAAAAATTAAAGATTTTATTTTACTATTCAAGCCCATTTCAGTTATTTTCTAAAATATTTTTTATAGGCTTTACTAATGTATCGATATCACCGGCTCCAACTGTTGCCAATACCTCAAAATCAGTGTTTTCAGCTAAATAAGCCGCCACATCCTCTTTATGCAAAAGTCTTTTTTTCGGACCATTTATCAAGCCCAAAATCATTTCTGAAGTCACACCTTCAATTGGCTTTTCCCGTGCTGGGTATATATCCAGCAAGATCAGTTCGTCAGCAGCACTCAAACTTTGTGCAAATTCGGTTGCAAAGTCGCGGGTGCGGCTGAACAAATGCGGTTGAAACACCACTGTCAGCTTTTTGTCCGGGTAGATAGCACGCAAAGACGTCATGAACGCATCGATCTCTTTCGGGTGGTGCGCATAGTCGTCGATGTATACTTTGCCCTGCCCTTCGTATATCACTTCGAAGCGTCGCTTCACACCTCTGTAACTTGCCAAAGCATCACGCAGTCTGTCGTCTGACACGCCCATGATCTGACCAGCTATTAGTGCAGCCAGGGCGTTCTCCACATTGTGATATCCGGGTAAACCGAGTACCAAACGTGCTATGTTACCGAAGGGTGTTTCTGTATCAAAACAGAAGCTGTATCCCTGTATTTCAAGCTGTTGCACATGCCCTTCACCCTCGTCCAAGCTGTAGCGAATCACCCGCACACCCTCCTGCACTTTTTCAAGCAGACGTGGATCAGTGTCGCTATGCAAAATCAGGAAACCGCCTGGTTTCACCTGACTGATGAACTTCTGAAAGGTTCTGATCAGTTCCTCTTTGTCACCATAAATATCCAGGTGATCGGGGTCGGCCGAAGTCACAATGGCTATGTCCGGGTAAAGCGTCAGGAACGAACGGTCATACTCGTCGGCTTCTACCACAATCGTCTCCTGCTCAGCCGTACCTTTTCCGATTAAAAGATTCGAGTTTAGGTTGGTTGCTATACCTCCCAGAAAAGCTGAACAATCCACGCCGCCTTCGTGCAGCAAATGTGTCACGATAGACGAAGTTGTCGTCTTGCCGTGCGTACCAGCCACTGCTACGGTATAGGCCGAACCGGTGATAATGCCCAACACTTCCGAGCGCTTCTTGATGGTATAGCCTTGGGTCTTCAGGTAGGCCCACTCCGTGTGCTCGGCAGGTATAGCCGGCGTGAGTACCACCAAGGTCGTCTCTTTGTTATCCAGTATTTCTTTTGGCAACTGGTTTACATCATCTTCATAATGCACCCGGATGCCCTCCTTCTCCAGTGCCTCAGTGAGTGGGGTTCGTGTTTTGTCATAGCCCCATACCGGAAGCTTCCGGGCATTGAACCAGCGGGCGATGGCACTCATGCCGATGCCGCCGATGCCAAGGAAATAGATATAGCTATAATCTTCCAGTCTCACTTGATCAACTTTAACAGTTCGTTCACAATATCGACAGCGGCATTTGGCCGCGCCAGTTTCAATATATTCTGCGCCAGACGGTGCTGCTCTGTCTCGTTACCGGCCAGTTCCAAGGCGGCAGGTATAAGCTGTTGCTGCGCTTCAGCATCCCGCACTAACAGGGCAGCCTGCTCCTGCACCAGTGACATGGCATTTTTGGTTTGGTGGTCTTCGGCCACATTCGGCGAAGGCACCAGTATACTTGGCTTTCCGGCCAGACACAGCTCCGAAATCGAGAGCGCCCCGGCTCTGGATACCACCACATCGGCGGCGGCATAAGCTAGACCCATCTGCCTGATGAAATCAAAGGCACGTATACCTGCATCGGTAAAAGGCTTCTCCAGTTCCTGCGCCTGCGGATAGAATGCTCTGCCCGTCTGCCAGATCAGTTGATAGCCTGCGTCTGCAATTTGCTGCAAGCCTGCGGCTATACTTTGGTTTATCGTTCTGGCACCAAGGCTTCCGCCTATCACCAGTATCGTTTTCTTTTCAGAGGTCAGCCCGAAGTGCAACAGGGCCTCGCGGCGCTTGCCTTCTAGCTCCATGATGTCCTTTCGAACCGGGTTGCCCGTCATGACCAGCTTTTCAGCCGGGAAGAAGGCGTCCATGTTGTTGTAAGCCACACAGATCTTCTGCACCCGTTTTGCCAACAGCTTGTTGGTAATGCCGGCATAAGAGTTCTGCTCCTGAATCAGGGCCGGGATTTTCTTAGAAGTCGCAGCATACAGCAACGGACCGCTGGCATAGCCGCCCACACCTACCACGGCATCCGGCTTGAACTCACGGATGATCTTGTTCGACATCCGGATACTGGAAATCACTTTCCAGGGGAAAGAGAGATTGTCCAGTGTGAGACGGCGCTGCAGTCCGCTGATCCAGAGACCCACAATCTTATAGCCCGCTTCCGGCACGCGTGTCATTTCCATACGCCCGATCGCTCCCACAAATAGGATCTCCGCATCAGGGTGCACCACCTTGATCTGGTTGGCAATAGCGATGGCCGGGTAAATGTGCCCGCCAGTGCCACCACCGCTAATGATGAAACGATATGGACGCTGCGGATTAGGCATTGGCCGTCACTTTTGAGGTCGAACTAAATGACTCTTCTCCTTTCACGGTACGGCTCACGCTCAGGATGATCCCGATGGATATACCTGTGAAGATCAGGGATGTCCCCCCCATACTCAGAAGCGGCAATGGCAGACCCGTAATCGGACCAAGCCCAACGGCCACGCCCATATTGATCATACCCTGCAGCACCAAACTGAAACTCAGACCGGCTGCCAGTAAGCCTCCAAAGGCACCGTTGCTTTTCGTGACCGTCACCAAGCCCCGGTAGAGCAAGGCAAGGTATAGGAAGAGCACCAAAGCACCACCTAATAACCCGTATTCCTCCAGTATGATCGCATAGATAAAGTCAGAGTAAGGGTGCGGCAGAATATCGCGCTGATCGCTGTTGCCCGGACCTTTGCCCACCACGCCACCTGTTGCGATAGCGATATAGGATTGCTCGAGCTGAAAAGCGGTTTCCGATTCATCGAAGAAGGCTTCTACCCTGCTGATCGCTGTGCCCAGACGCTGACCAGCTGCCAGACCAACACCGCCCAGCATAGCGCCTGCTATCACGAAAGCCGCCAACGATTTCATCGGCACACGTCCGATGAACATCAGCAAGAGGCTGGTCAGGAACAGTAATACCGCTGTTGAAGTGTTCGTCAACGCGATCAGGGCGCAGATAAAACCAGTCCAAGCAAAGATCGGCAGCAAGTTACGCTTCCAGTCGTCGAGGTTGTTTTGCTTCTTCGAAAGCATACTGGCCAGATAGGAAATCAGTGCCAGTTTCGCCAAATCCGAAGGCTGGAAGGTTTGGTTGATCACTGGGATGGTAATCCAGCGGGACGCTTCATTGATATTCGAACCGAAAAAGAAGGTATAGAGCAATAGCGGCACCGACAGAATAAGCGCCACCAGCGACAATCGGGAATAGTAACGGTAATCGATCTTGTGCGCTAGCCACATGAAGGCTAGTCCAATGAAGATCAGCGAGGAGTGCTTGAATAGGAAGTACTCCGTGTTACCGTCTTTTTGCTTGTACGCCAAGGTACCGGTAGCCGAATATACGACTGCCATGCTGATAAGCGAGAACATCAGCACGATGCCCCAAAGCACCGCGTCCCCTTTCAGGTTCCGCTGTAACCACTGCTTGATCATATTACCTTTGGCTAAAAATTAAAAATCTTACTTTTTCAAAACTATCTTCTCCACGGCCTCCCTGAAGCGCTGCCCCCGGTGCTCGTAATTGTTGAACAAATCGAAACTCGCGCAGGCCGGTGACAAGAGCACCACATCACCCGGTGTCGACAGCAAGCGGCCCATTCGCACCGCATACTCCATCGAAGTCGTTTCCACCACCACCGGCACTATGCGCCCGAAGGCTTCTTTCAGCTTGTCGTTGTCCTTGCCCAGACACACCAGCACTTTCACTTTCTCTTTGGCCAGATCCTGCAGCGCGCTGTAGTCGTTGCCTTTGTCCACACCGCCCGCAATCCAGATGATCGGCTGCTTTATACCTTCGAGGGCATAATACACCGCTTCCACATTGGTCGCTTTTGAGTCGTTGATGTATGTAACTTCCTTGGATACCGTGATCACCTGCAAACGGTGCTCGGCGTTCTCAAACGTCTCCAGCCCTTTTTCAATCTGGCTGTCTTCCACGCCCATCAACTTGGCGACCGCCACGGCGGCCATCGTGTTGTACTGATTGTGCTTGCCGATCAGGGCAGAGCGGGAAGCGTCAATGTCGCCTTCAAAGAACTTGACGTTGACTTTTACATGCGTCCCTTCACATAGTACTTTCGTACCTGCCGCTCCTTGGAGCGAGAATGGGATTGTGGTTCCGCCAAAAGACGCAGAATCGAACGCATTACGGATAATATCATCATCGTTGTTGTAGATAAAGTAGTCCGCGCCGCTCATGTTCTGCGCAATGCGCAACTTCGAGGCGGCGTACTTGTTTAAGTCATAGCCATACCGGTCAAGGTGGTCTGGCGTAATATTTAACAGTACTCCAATATGTGCTTTGAACTGGTACATGTTGTCGAGCTGAAAACTGCTCAGCTCCACCACGTAGTACTCGTGTTTGTTGTCAATTACTTTCTCGGCCAGACTCTCACCGATGTTACCGGCCAGTCCCACGTTGATACCCGCGCTCTTCAGCAAGTGGTAAGTCAGTAGCGTCGTCGTGGTCTTGCCATTCGTACCGGTAATACAAATGAACTTCGCGTCGGTATACCGGCCAGCGAACTCGATCTCCGATATTACCGGAATCTCTTTTTTGATCGCCTCCTGAATAATGGTCGCCTTGTCGGGTATACCCGGGCTTTTGATGATCTCGTTGGACTCTAGGATGCGCTCAAAGGTATGGGTGCCCTCTTCGTAAGGTATAGCCGCTGTTGCCAACTTGGCTTTGTAAACCTCCTTGATCTGCCCCATGTCCGAAACGAACACGTCAAGTCCCTTCGCCTTGGCCAGCAATGCTGCCCCTACGCCACTTTCTCCCGCTCCGAGTATCGCTAGTTTCATAATTCCTATCGCAGTTTCAGGGTTGCCAATGTCAAAATCGCCAGCATGATGCCCACAATCCAAAAGCGCGAAACGATCTTGGATTCATGGTAGCCGTTTTTCTGGTAGTGGTGGTGCAGCGGCGACATCTTAAAGATGCGTCGGCCCTCCCCGTATTTCTTCTTCGTATACTTGAAGTAGCTCACCTGCAGCATCACCGACAAGTTCTCGATCAGGAAAATGCCGCACAGAATAGGTATAAGCAATTCCTTACGCACGATCAGGGCCATCACCGCGATGATACCGCCAATGGCCAAACTTCCGGTGTCACCCATAAATACTTGGGCCGGATACGAGTTATACCACAGGAAACCCACGCAGGCTCCCACAAAGGCCAGCGCAAAAATGGTTAGCTCACCCGAGTTCGGGATGAACATGATGTCCAGGTAATCCGCGAAAATAGTGTTACCGGACACCCAAGCAAAGATCGCCAGCGTCAGGCCGATGATGGCCGAGGTACCAGCCGCCAAACCGTCGATCCCGTCGGTGATGTTGGCGCCGTTGGACACGGCCGTGATCACCAGAATCACGAACGGGATATACAGGTAGCACGACCAGTCTGCGAAAAGCGGACCGGCAAAAGAAAACAAATTGCAGTAATCGAGCTCGTTATTTTTGCGGAAAGGAATGGTTGTAATCATGGACTTGATGTCTACCCACTTGCTCGTGGCGTTCACGGCGGAGGTAGAGCCATCGGTGAAAATGTACTGTCTTACGACAACATCGTCACTAAAGTATAGGGTCAAACCCACAATAATTCCTAAGCCAATCTGACCCAGCACCTTAAATTTTCCGGCCAGTCCTTCTTTGTTCTTTTTGAACACTTTGATGTAGTCATCCAGGAAGCCGATCAAGCCCAGCCAGATCGTTGAAACGATCATCAGGAGCACGTAAATGTTGTCCAGACGGGCGAACAAAAGTGTCGGTACGAGGATAGCCAACAGGATGATCAGACCACCCATGGTTGGGGTGCCTTTCTTCTCCATCTGACCCTCTAAGCCGAGGTCGCGTATGCTTTCGCCTACTTGCTTGCGCTGCAAAATCTTAATCAGTCGTCCGCCAAACATCATCGCGATCAGCAAGGATGTCAGCGTTGCCATACCCGCCCTGAACGAGATGTACTGGAATACACCCGCCCCTAATAGGTCGTACTCACGGTCAAGGTATGTAAAGAGGTGGTAAAGCATTTATTCGGTAATCGTTTCCTTTGGTCTTTCTTAAGTTTGTCTATTTGCCAAGCTGTTGCAGGGCTTCCTGCAGCACTTGTTTGTCGTCGAATGGGTATTTCACGCCCTTGATCTCCTGATAGGTCTCGTGGCCCTTGCCCGCTACCAGAATGATATCGCCCTTGCCGGCCAGCATACAGGCCGTGCGGATGGCCTCTCTCCTGTCGAGCACACTCAGGGTCTTCTTGAAGTCGAGTGGCTTCACCCCTTTCTGCATGTCCTCGAGTATGGCCTGCGGCTCTTCGAAGCGCGGATTGTCGGATGTCAGGATCACCTTGTCGCTCAGGCGGCAGGCGATGTCGGCCATCACCGGGCGCTTGCCTGCGTCGCGGTTACCGCCGCAGCCAACTACTGTTATCACCTTCTGCAGCGGCGTCCGGATCTGCTGAATGGTGTTCAGCACATTCTCCAGCGCGTCCGGCGTGTGGGCGTAGTCCACTATACCTGTGATCTGCTCCGTCTCCGACACGATGTAGTCGAAACGACCCGCCGCCGTATTCAGACTTGAAAGCACTGTCAGCGCTTCCATCGGGTCTTCTTCCAGCAACACGGCCACCCCATAAGCGCCGAGCAAATTGTATGCGTTGAAAGCGCCGATCAGCTTGGCCCAGATCTCGTGACCGTCGATCTCCAAATGCAAGCCCTGCAAAGTGTTGTCGATCAGGCGGGCTTTGAAGTCGGTTACTTTGCGCAGCGAGAAATAGCGCACCTCCGCTTTGGTGTTCTGCACCATCACCGGACCACGCTTGTCGTCGGCGTTGATCAGGGCGAAAGCACCGGCTGGCAGTATATCAAAGAAAGACTTCTTGGCTTTGATGTACTCATCGAAGGTGCCGTGGTAGTCCAGGTGGTCATGCGTGATGTTGGTGAATACACCGCCGGCAAACGTTATACCTGCCACGCGCTGCTGCACCATGGCATGCGAACTCACTTCCATAAAAGCGTAGGCACAGCCGGCCTTCACCATCTTGTCCAGCAAAGCGTTCAGCGACACGGCGTCCGGCGTGGTATGCGTCGATGGGATCACCTCCTCGTCAATCTGGTTCTGCACCGTGGATATCATGCCCACATGGTAGCCCAGCTCGCGGAACAGCTTGTGCAGCAAGGTCACCGAAGTCGTCTTGCCGTTCGTACCTGTCACACCCACCAGCTTCAGTTTGCGGGACGGGTGGCCGTAAAACGCAGAAGCCATCAAACCCAGGGCCTGACCGCTATTTTTAACTTTGATATAGGTAACCCCACTTGCCAGTTCTGCCGGCAGTTCCTCACACACAATGGCAACGGCCTTCGCCTCCGCGGCTTTCGCCATGAAGTCGTGCCCGTCGACCTGCACGCCGCGCATGGCCACGAACAGCACCCCTTGCTGTACCTGGCGCGAGTCGAAGGTTATTGACTCGACCTGCACATCCAGCGGGCCGTGGCTTTCCAGCACGGTAACGTCTTTCAATATGTCCTGCAATAGCTGCATTAGCTCAGTACAATCGTAATTTTAGTTTCTTTGTTAATTTCAGTGCCCGGCTGTACAGACTGTTTCTGTACACGTTTGCCCATGCCCTCCACACTCACTTTCAGGTGCTGATTGCCCAGAATGAACAGCGCGTCGCGCAGCGTCATACCGGTTACGTCCGGCACCTGACCGCCCCTTACTGGGTTCGGCTCAAACTTCAGCGAGCGCATTTGCGGCGTCACGCGCACCCACTCGTCATCGCTTGTTGCGGTGGAGTGGTTACTCACGCCGATCTTGTTCAATATCAGACCCAGATCATCCAGGCTGCCGGCTTTCACCTGTGGCAGACTGTCTTTGTTCGGCACCACACGGGCACGCAGCGGCTGGTGCATGGCCAGATCGCGGGCATAAGCCTTGTCAGCCACTTCCTTAAACACCGGCGCGGCCACATCGCCACCGTACACGTTCACCCCTCTCGGACTGTCAATAATCACAATGCAGCTATACTTCGGGTTGTCGGCCGGAAAATAACCGGCGAACGAGGTCGAGTAGAGCTTCACGTATTTGCCGTCTTTCACCTTGCGGGCAGTTCCGGTTTTGCCAGCCACTTTGTAGTCGGCACTTCTGATATTCCTTGCGGTACCGTTCTGCACTACACCTTCTAGCATGGTCCGCACCTTTTTAATGGTTTCTTCTGAAGCAATTCGCTCGTTCAACACCCTCGTCTGGAAGGTCTGGATAACTTGATCGGCGCGACGAATCTCTTTCACGATAATCGGTTGCACCTTCACGCCGTTGTTTGCCACGGCATTGTAAAGGCCAATGTCTGCAGCGGCGCCAGCTTCATCTCGTAGCCAATCGACATGGAGGTAAGCGATGTGCCGTACCAGGTCTTATCACTGGTGTTCTTAATGTAAGGTCTTGCTTCCCCATCCATCTGGAAGCCCAATGTGCTGCTCAGACCGAACTTATGCAGGTAGTCCACAAAAGCCTGCTGGTTGTCACCGAAGTTTTCCTGTATCAGCTTCGCTATACCTATGTTCGAAGATTTCTCAAAAACCTCCTGTGTCGTGAGTTTACCGTAACCGCCGATTTTCACGTCGGTCATGGTCGTATTTTTGATGCGGTAACGGCCGTCGCCCGTGTCCACGGTGTCGGTCAGTGCCATGCCAGTGTGCTCAAACAAAGCCAGCATGGAAGCCAGCTTAAAGGTAGAGCCCGGCTCCGTACGTCCTTGGTTACCAACCGCATAGTTATAGTCTTCGATGTAGCCGCCCTTGGTTTTACCTAAGTTCGCCATCGCCTTTATCTCACCTGTCTTCACCTCCATCAGGATCACGCAACCGTAGTCGGCGTTCTTCTCCACCAACGCCTTGTAGAGGGCGTTCTCCGCCACGTCCTGAAGGTTAATGTCGATGGTCGTTTTAATATCATAGCCGTTCTGCGGGGCCACTTCCGTACCGTCATAGATCGGTTTGTTACCGCCCGCTATACGCTCAAAAAGGGCCTCCCCATCGGTGCCCGCCAAATCGCCATTGAAGCTATACTCCAAGCCTGCGCCATTCTTGTCTTCGTTGATAAAACCGATGGTACGCTCTGCCAGCATACCGAAAGGCTTGAAGCGTTTCTCTACTTTCTCGAAAATCACCCCGCCTTTGTTCTTGCCCGCCCGGAAGATCGGCCAGCTCGCCATCAGCTTCTTCTCCTGATAGTTGATCTGACGGCTGTTCAGTCGGATATACCTTCTGCCGGCATGCCGCGCATTCTTGATCTTGCGACGGTAGTACTCTGGCGACTGGTCTTTATAAAAGCGTGACAACAGCATGGCCAGCGAGTCTATACCTCCGTTGAAAGCCTCTGCTTTTGCAATGGTCGGGTCAAAAGCCACCCGGTAAAACGGCAGCGATGTGGCCAGTATGCTCTCGTTATCGGAGTAGATACTGCCACGTGTAGCCGGCACTGGCTGGTAGCGAATGCGGCGCTCCTTCGAGATCTGCTTCCACTTGGTACCGTCCAGCACCTGTATCTGCACAATCTTGTACACGATGGCACAGGCAAACAGACAGACCAGCAAAAACACGATCCGCACTCGCAATACTATTTCCTTTTTAATATTCATCTGCCGGCACTTCTACTTGATAAGGTGGAGATGAACTTTCAACCAGACCCAACGGGGCCACATTGCGCGCAACTTCAGACTGCTTGCTGGCACCCATATAATCAGACTTCAGGGTGGTATAATCCGCCCGGAGGTCTTCTGTCTCTACTTTGATCTTGGCTATTTTGCGAATGGTCTTCTCGGCGTAGTGGGTATTGCCAATGTAGAAGAGCGTGATACCTGTCAGGAACAGCACATGCGGCAGGTACTTAGTCGGCACGCCCTCCTGAAACAGAAAATCAACATTGGTATACCTGTCCAGCCACTTAAACAGGCTAAACCCCTTCTTTTTTGCCTTCACCTCCGGCTTCACCTCCTCCGCTGGTTGCACGCGTGGCGTGTTCCCCTTGGGTGCGGCAGCTGTCTTAGTCATCAGGTTAGGAGCCATAGTTGAATTTAGGTATGCTACACTGTTGGTTGATTCTTTATTCTATTTCTTCATTCGCTATCTTTTCTCTGCGATTCTGAGTTTGGCACTGCGGGAGCGGCTGTTCTCGAGCAACTCCTGTTCTGATGGCACGATCGGTTTCCGGTTCACAGCATCGAGCGGCTTCTTTTCGTTTCCGAAGAGGTCTTTCTCCACCTCTCCGAAGAACTTGCCCTTGGCGATGAAGTTCTTCACCAGCCGATCTTCGAGTGAGTGGTAAGACATCACCACCAGTCGTCCGCCGGGTTTCAGCACTTCGGCCGCCTGCTCCAGCATTTCCTCGAGCGCCTTCAGCTCGTCGTTTACTTCTATGCGCAGCGCCTGAAACACTTGCGCCAGATATTTGTTCTCCTTCCCACGCGGGGTGCAGGAGCTGATGGCTTGTTTAAACTCACCGATCGTCTCGATCGGCTTGCGGGCCCGTTGTGACACGATCACCCCAGCCAGCGTTTTGGCGTTTTTCACCTCGCCGTAAATACCGAAAATCCTGTGCAATTGCTCCTGGCTATAGGTATTCACCACTTCGCTTGCCGGCATACCCGACTCCGGGTCCATGCGCATGTCCAGCGGTCCGTCGAAGCGGGTCGAAAAACCGCGCTCGGCCTCGTTGAACTGATGTGACGATACGCCTAAGTCAGCCAGAATACCGTCTACTTCTTTCACGCGGTAGAGGCGCAGGTACTTTTTCAGGTCCCGGAAGTTGGCGCGTACAAATGTGAAAGCCGGGCTGTCGATCTTCTTCGACTGCTCCTCCGCGTCGCGGTCCTGGTCAAACGAGTAAAGCCGACCTGTTGTCAGCTTGCTGGCGATTACCTTTGAGTGCCCGCCGCCCCCGAACGTCACATCCACATACACGCCGTCTGGCTTAATCGCCAGTGCGTCTATGCATTCCTGCAGCATAACCGGTCTGTGGTACTCCATTAAATCAAAGGCGCTTCCGCCGGTTTATCTCCTAAAAACTTCTCGGCCAGCTGCGAGAAACTCTGCTGGTCCTTGATCAGGAAGTCCTCATATTTATCAGGGTTCCAGATCTCGACACGATTGCCCAAGCCTACCACGATCGCCTCCTTCTCCAGATCGGCGAAACGGGCCATGGTGCGGGGCACAATGAAACGCCCCGTGCCGTCCAGCTCGATCTCCGTGTTGCCACGGAAGAAGTTGCGCTGGAACTGGCGGTACTCCTCGTTAAACTCGTTCAGCCCTGCCACCTTGTCATAGATCGTCTTCCACTCCGACTTTGGGTAAAGCACTAGGCAAGGTTCGAAACCTCTCGTCAGAACAACATGATTGCCAGACGCCTCCGGCAGGTTGGATTTTATCTTTGCAGGTAAAACCAACCTTCCCTTCGGATCGATCTTGCATTCGTATTCGCCAGACAGGAAGTTCATGTATATGACAGTTGAGTCCGTATAGTTTTCGGAGTATACAAATGTAACGATTCACCAAAACACCGCAACCACAATCTCCCACTTTTTACCACTTTGTGGATAAATTACGGTTATCCACCCCACTTATCCACATTATCCACATTTTGCAGCTTCATTTTGCGGATAAGTTTATTTGCATAAAATATGGCCGTTCGTTAATATACGAGACTGCATATATTTTAAACAACTGAATAACAGATATTTAATTAATAAAACAGGTATAAACAGCACCTGCTGCAGCGTGTTTTCAGCAAAAGTGGGACAAAGTGGAGAATGTGGGACAAAGTGGGGTAATATCCCGAGAGTGGATAAAGTTTGGTGATATTGTGGAGGAAAATCCCGTATATTTGTGTTGTGAATCAGACCATCCGCCATACGGTAATACTGCTGCTGACCCTGAGCATTTTGCTGGGCTCTTTTTGGCGTGGCCCTGAGCGAACAACTCTGCCTGATGACCGGCCTGAAGATGTCGGCTGCGCAGGAGCAAACGGATGGTTGCTGCCAGGAATCTGATACTCAGGAAACTACTGAAGATGATTGCTGCACAACAGCGCTGTCTTTCGAAAAGCTGGAGCCGGTCTCTTCTATTAAGAGCCTGTCGCTTGAGATCCCGGTATTCGTTGCAGTAGCGTTCACTCCACTTTTTACCACCTGGTCACCGGCCATTGCCACTGACCAGCGCATTCTCACCTATTCCGACAGCTCTCCCCCGCTCTTTGGCATTGAGCTGCTCCATCGGCTCCATATTCTTATCGTCTAGACTTAGCTGCAACCTGAGGCGCTGGTGCTATACCTGTGCCTATACCTGTATGCTTTAGTTTTCAAACGAATAAGAAATATGTATTTCAACATACCTTCGCGAGCCCTATACCGTGTTTTCGGCACGCTCGCACTCTTTATAAGTATCCTATACCCTGCCGCTGCCCAGCAACTGACGGGCACAGTGGTAGACAAAGCCACCAACTCCCCGCTTATCGGCGCCAACGCCGTCTGGAAAGGCACCACCAAAGGCACTTCCACTGACGCAACCGGCAGCTTCTCCCTGCAGCTCAGCGACGCCGTTACGCCGGAGATTATTGTGTCCTACTTAGGATATAAACCGGATACCATCGATGTCAGTGGCAAAACCGCCATCATGATTTCCCTCAGTCCGACAAGTTCTCTCAAAGAGGTAGTGGTCGAGGGGCAGCAAACACGCTACTCCGCCCTCACGCCAACCAACTCGCAGATCATCACGACGCGTGACCTGGAGAAATCAGCTTGCTGTAACCTGGCTGAGAGCTTTGAGACGAATGCCTCCGTAGAAGTCAGCACGACTGACGCGGTTTCAGGAGCCAAGCAGATCCAAATGCTGGGACTGGACGGTTCCTATACCTTGCTCACCACCGACAACGTCCCCGCCCTGCGTGGCCTCTCCACCCCCTACCGCCTCAACTATCTGTCAGGCACCTACATCGAGTCGATTGATATTATTAAAGGTAT